>JBLMVP010000213.1:0-2798 GCA_050256755.1 Sphingobacteriales bacterium
AATCCATAGATTTAATCAGTTCAGAGAATGAATTAGAAATGAACAATAAATCCAGGAATGATACGGTAGCAATAAATTTTCATTCTTGCCAAACCTACGGGTACTTATTCGGCCTGAATTAAAGAATAAGCTATTCCCGCCACTAAAGAGGTTGGGAAAGGATATTAAATATTATTTAACCTTAAGAATTAAATAAATAAATACTTAAATAATATTAAATTATTTTTTAATAAAATTTAAAATATAAAAAATATTTTTTTATATTAATTTATAATATATATTTACATAAATATTATAATTTTTAAACTTTAAATTATATATTTAATGTTTAAAAGTATATTAAATGTATAGAAGAAATATAATTCCATTAAGTGAGAAAGAGGCATCTCAAATCCAAACCCTGTTACAAGAATTAAAAGAAAGGCTTTCTTTTACAATTGGTTTAACTCAGGAAGAAAGAAAGCAGTTGTACAAGGTTGATGAGAGACGATTAAGCTTTGTTGAAAATGCGTGTAGAGAAATGGAAAAAAACGCCTCAATTCTTCCGGGATTTCTGGATGTACAAAATGCCAAGGATGATTTGAAACTTTATCAGCAGTTAAAGACAATTGAAAAACAATTAGAAGAATTAGTGGTAAAAGTAAATGATACAAGGGTATTATCAGGCCATCAGGCGATGCAAGCAAGCAGGCTGTTTTATAATAGTGTTCAACAGGCAAAATCATCTGGGGTAGCAGGAGCAGACTCACTTCATCAATTATTGAAGCAACATTATAATGTAGGGAGGCCAGTTGGCAGCTTAAATAAAAAGAAAGAAAAAGTAAAGTAAAATCCAATATTCATCATAGCAGAACTAAAAAAACAATATCCAATTGAAGACTAAACGCTTATCCAATATCCAAATTCAGTAACGTTTTTAAAATCCAAATCCAGAACCAATATCCTCAATGAAAGCTACTGAATCATAAATCCAATATCCTGGTACTGTAGAAAGTGATTTAGATCCAATTTCCTAAACGCAGCAAAAATTTGCTGCGTTTTTTGTTACAATAAATTATAGAAGAATACCCTTATTTTAGAAAAATAATAACTTCTTAATCTTTTGATTTTCTTTTCATTATTGATAAAAAGTAAAATCACCAAGTAAATTTTCATTTGACAAACTATTGCAAGAAAGAAAGGTTCGTATTATGTTTACACCAGAATTATACCAACAAAAGCTTCACTAGTCCAATTCCTACCTATCCAATTTCTTATTAAAAGATCGCTCTCCTAGATCCTATGAGTCCACGAATCTCTATTTCTTATCTGAAAAATTTGTACCTAAATGAGAACGATTCTAACAGGACTCTTTGTAGTTGCCTTTACCTATGTGCTAAATGCACAACTTCAGTTTGGCGGAAGTAACGCCGGTTTCACAATTGATGGAGATACCAAAGTAGGTTACTCTAAATTTGGCCCTTCAACTGCATCTGCATTCAACGACGATGATTGGTTTCATCCTAAAGCCTATGCTGGCATTGGAAATGCTGTACTTGATACAACAGGCGCCTCTGGCTATCTATCTCAACTGCAAGCCAGGGCTAACATTTCCTTTACAGAGAGGATGTCAAAACCAATGTTTACTGTAGTTAACAACAAACTTTGGATTGATGCAATTTATTCAAGGGACTACAGCCTTAATTACACAGCTGGTGTAATAACCGGCCCCGATTCAACTGCTTTTACCAATTCAGCAAAAAATGCCTTAAACCCGAATTCAAACTGGCAGGGCGGTTCTTTTGCTTTTACCAATAAGACAGACCTTGTAGATGGCTTTGCACATATGAGAAGAGATGGCTCATCTGTATACGATTCTTTGTGGATGTTCTTTGGCGTTTCTACATTAGGAACTAATGGTGACAGGTATTATGATATTGAATTATTTAAAAAACAATGTAATTATAATCCTATAACAGGAGGGTTTAGTACATCGGGAACTGATGGAGGACACACTTCCTGGCAGTTTGATGCAAATGGGAAAGTAACACAAACAGGAGATATGATTATAGCCGTAACCTTCAGTCCAGGCTCTGCCCCGGTAATTGACTTTAGAATATGGGTGTCTTCTTCAACTTATTCAAGTGTTACCCCTTATTATTTTAATTTTGATGGAACATTTGATGGTTCGGGAGGGTATGGATATGCACAAATAGTTTCAAAAACGGGGGGTACAGCATGGGGTTCTGGTATCGGTAATTACTCAAACAACGTTACCACAGATACTACTTATGCAACTCCTTGGGGCACATCTTCAATGATAACTGGGAATAACGCCTGGAGGCAGAATTACGAGCAATTACAATTTGTTGAAATTGGTTTAAATCTTTCCAGAATTGGTGTTGATGCAGCTTTATATTCAGCACAGGGAATTAACCCGTGTGAATCTGCTTTCTATTCTATTCTTTTTAAATCAAGATCTTCCAGTTCTTTTACTTCTAACTTACAGGATTTCTTAGGACCTCTGGATTTTAAACAACCTGCTATTCCCAACTATTCTAAATCTAGCCCCGTTTTAAATTGCAACAATTTAACCGGTCAAATAAACATTACCAATCCAGATGGCATCGGCAATTATACTTGGTCCACCAGTAATGGCAGCATAATAGGTTCTAACACTGATAGTACACAACTTACAATTGACCAGGCTGGAACTTATTATCTCAAAGTATCTCCTTATGTTGGTTGTCCTGCTATGCGAACAGATACTTTTGTGGTGATAAAAGATGTATTTCAACCGGTTGCAACAGCTTGGTTCA
>JBLMVP010000214.1:0-2613 GCA_050256755.1 Sphingobacteriales bacterium
TCAATAAATGCAAAAGAAAGAACCATGGATTGTAGCAAAAAAATTAGAAGCTTCAAATGTCTCTCCTGTAGGGGGAGATTTAGAGGGAGCCCGGCAATCTATAGACAATACTTTGCATTTGTGTTTGCAGTTAACAGCTAATTTATCTATCCTTATCAATCCATTCTTACCCAACACTGCAAAGAAAATGCTGGGTATGATGAAAGTGGTTGATAAAATGCTGGATTGGGATAATGCCGGTAAATTAAAATTACTGAGTGTTGGTTATTCATTAAGAGCACCTGAATTATTGTTCAGAAAAATTGAAGATGCTGAAGTAATAGCACAGGTAGAAAAATTAAAAGCAAATTCCAAAACCCAAAATACAGAAACCAAATTGGAAGAGAAAAAACAAGAGGCCGCCAGGCTGAAAGCTGAAATTGTATATGATGATTTTGGCAAAATTGATTTAAAAGTGGGAACCATTTTATCTGCTGAAAAAGTGGAAAAGGCAGATAAATTATTAAAACTTGAAATTGATTTGGGTTTTGAAAAAAGAACGATCATATCCGGCATAGCACTTCATTACAAACCGGAAGAAATAGTGGGTAAGCAAGTGGTGGTGGTAGCCAATCTCGCTCCAAGAAAAATGAGAGGCATTGAAAGCAATGGTATGATATTAATGGCCGAAGATGCAGCAGGTAAACTGCACTTTGTTAAACCGGAGAATGTGATCAATCCGGGAGCCGGAGTTTCTTAAGCTGATAAAATGATTTAAGATAATGGCTAACCATTTTTTGCAGTTAGCCATTTTTTATGCAAAGTATCTTTCCATTGATTCAGCAAATACCTTCTTCACATTCTCATTTAAGTTTTGTGTGCTGATATAACCAAAGAAAGAATCAAAAGGAATACCATCAAATCGTTCTTTTAGTCTTTTCATTTCACTTAATGGCAAAGGAATGCGGTTGGGGTAACTTCTTAAAATGGAAAAATGTTTTTTACTGGGAGATAGAAAAAGAGTGTCGCCGCAAAGAATAGTTCCTTCTTTTGATAAAAAAGGAACATGTAAAATGCTGCTGCCTTCAAAATGACCGCCAATCAGCATGATCTTTATTCCATCCCATAATGCCAGTTCATCCCCTTTCCAGAGTTTAATATGTTCTCCTTTTACCTGTATATTTTCTGCATCATTTTCGTGAATGCAAACCGGACAATCAAATGTTTCGGCCCAATCATTCATATTGCTGTAATAATGCGGATGAGAAAAAGCAATGGCTTTTAATCCACCTTTTGATTTGATGAATTCAATGGTCGCTTCATCCAGCAGGGGAATACAATCCCACAACACATTTCCTTCTGGTGAAAGAACCAATAATGCTCTTTGACCAATAGCAAATATTGGATTTACTTCCATTTCATATAAACGGTCCTGTATTTTATTAATCTTAATGCTGTGTCTTAAAAGAAGCATTTCTTCTTTAGTCCAGCTTTGTCCGGTTGGCGGAATATATTGACGGTCATCCATGCAAATAGGACAAATCTCTGGCACCTTATCAGCAGGATAATAAGTCCCGCAGGTGCTGCAAATAACCTGATGTTTCATATTGTTTACTTTCTTTTTAAAAATTGATAACGGAGAACGTTGACTAAAAACACTCCGCCAGGAATTATTAATAATGCAGTAATTGTATTGGCAAAATATGTTCTCCGGCAAAAGCCCATCCTGATAAAGTAGAACCCCAAATAATATAAATGGCAGCGAATGCTAATAAAATTTTTACCCTGACTGGTGACGATTTCATGCCTGGAATTATTTCAATAGTTAAAACAAACAATCAACAGATTGTTCATTGAGCAGGTTGTCCACTCTTTTCCCCAGGTCTCTTTGCACAGCCCTGAATAATGAACTGCCTAAACTGATGCGTTTAACCCCAGCTTCAGTTAATGCTTTAAAGGAAGGAAGATTTTTTATAGAAACTACATTTACAGGTAATGATGTTGCTGCTGTTATCTTCCTGATGTCGTTGATATCTGTTACGAAGGGAACAAAAATGCCACTGGCACCTGCTGCTTTATAAGCTTGTATTCTTTTCAATGATTCTTCCAATGCATTTGGGAACTTAACAACATAACCGTCTGTTCTTGCATTAATGAATAACTGCATGTTCTTTTTCTCCAAATGATTGGCAATGGCATCAATAATTTTTTGAAAACTTTCCATGCTCTTTAATTTTCTTTCTTCCACCGAATCTTCAATATTAATTCCCGCTACACCTGCTTCCACCAACCGTTCAATGTTTTGTAAAATGCCGGGAATAGTATCCGCATAACCTCTTTCCATATCAACCGATAATGGGAGATTAATATTTTTCTTTATGCGGACAGCCGTTTCCAGTAACAAATCAAATGGTATATGCTGTCCATCTTCATAGCCATACGTAATAGCAACGGCTGCACTGGAGGTAGCGATCGCTTTAAATCCTTTTGCTGCTAATAGTTTAGCACTGGCCACATCCCAGCTGTTACCCAGTAAAAGCGGTGTGCTTTGGTAATGCAGCTGAGAAAAAATTTCAAAGTCGTTCATGATTATTTATTTAATGCGTCTAAACTCCATTTATAATATGATTGTTG
>JBLMVP010000215.1:0-2500 GCA_050256755.1 Sphingobacteriales bacterium
GCTGCTGCCTGCTTTCAGGGGTAAAGGAATAGGGACGCATCTTTTAAAGGAATTGATAGAAAAATCGAATGCTGTTCAAAAAAAAATATCTCTTCATGTGGAACCAGACAACCCGGCATTAAAACTATACAGTCGCCTTGGATTTGTGTATGTTAAAAAGAATGGAAGACATTATTATATGGAAAGAAGCCCGGATACAGCGAAATAAATATTTTGTGTGTTCCTGGTCTGGTCATCACATATCCGTGCAGATGAAATAACCTGTAAGCATGTCTACCCGGGAACTGATTCAAAACAGTGAAGGAAAACAGCCATTATTTTTAAGAATAATTGGCAAAGCTGATTTGTTTTTTCCGGCCATTGCCATCAAAATCAATTTCTATTTTACCACATGCAACTGTACCTGGTGAAGCAGCATGAATAATAACTTCAGCATTCCTGCTGTTCAATGCTATAACAGGATTTTTGTGAAAATTTTCGGGATGCCCGCCGATAATAACATCTATATCGGTTGAGTTGTTAGCCAGTGAAATATCATCCGGAGCATTATTATTTTTATAACCCAACCGGGAAAGACAAACAACAATAGAACAATTTTTTTGTTCTTTCAGGTAAGCAGCTAATTTTTTTGTTCTTTCAATAACATTACTTTCCCCCGGACTTACATTGATAATACCTGTTCTCAGGTTATCATTATCAATAATTTTATAGCCACCGTTTATTAAAGCCAATTCATTGCATTCATGAACTGAAGCATCATAATGTAATGAAGCCATTTCACTTTGTTTATCAGGCACGGCTTTTAAAAGAATGGTATTGGCATTTTTATTTTTCAAGTCGTTTATATAATTAATAACATGTTTTTCCTGCAAGGGGTTAAGATTAGGCGTGTGTAAAAAAACCAGCTTGTTATGGTTACTGCCAATCCCGGTAAAATTTGAAACCGTGCCGGCAAAAGATTTTAATGGCTTTAAGACCAACATCGCTGTAGTTGCCAAAGAACCCTGTATCAAAAAATATCTTCTGCTATTCATAAAAAATAGTTTTAGTAAAGTAAAAAAGAGTGATAAAAAATTCAGTTAACCAGGGAACAACACGGGTGGTAAGTTTATACGATGCCTGTAAAACAGGTTATAATGTTACGAAAAAGATAAGCACACAAAAAATTTATTTTTGAAATATGGTTTCCTGAAAAATCTGCTTAACCGGTGATCAGTCATCCTGATATTAATTTTTCCCGTATCATTTTTATATCTGTACTTTGGTACAGGCTTATAAAACATGTTTCTTTAAAGGATAATGATAAAATATATTTATTAAAATTTAAAACATGAAGGCAGGCATTCTTTATCCGCGTTCCAATGCACATCCCGGTATAAGTATGGAATTTATGGAGGGAATTAAAATTTATTTGAACCAGTGTGGCTTGCTGAATGAAATTCATTTTTATGCTGAAAATGCAGGGTTTGGAGGAGTGGAAAAAGAGGTAAAAGAAAAAATTGAAAAACTTATTATTGCTGATGAAGTGGATGTGCTGGTGGCATATATTGATCAGAAGACCTTACAATTATTGAAACCTATGTTGCGGGCCTGGGGTAAATTAGTTATTGCAGTTAGTCCCGGAGCGGATTACCCCCAAACTTGGGCTGCAGAACCCAATATTATTCATCTTAACCTGCAGCATGCTTTTTTATGCTGGCTTAGCGGAGCCCTCGCAGCAAAGGGGAAAGAGGCAAAAGCAGCCATGGTTACCAGTTTTTACGATTGCGGTTATTTGCACAGTACGCTGATGGTAAATCATTTTACGGCTATGGGTGGAAGCATCCGGTTTAATTATGTAAATAAACAGCAGTATAACGAAACCTTTTATATCAATGAACTGACGGATTATTTGTCCAAAGAAAAAGATACGGATAAACTGCTTTGTATACTTGACTCTCTTCCTGCATCACTTTTTTACAGGCATTTAAATAGGTTTTCACTGGCCGGTAATTTGCAACTCTATGTTTCTCCCATGATGTTAGAAACAAAAGCTTTGGAAAATGCCGGTAATGGATTTTCATTTTCTATTGAAGGATATACATCATGGAGTCATAGAATTAATAATATTGCCAATAAAAAATTTATAGAAATATTTTCGCAGCTAAATAATAAAATCCCTTCTTTATTCTCCCTGCAGGGATGGGAAACAGGAATGATTCTAAAGCAGGTTTTTGAAAGCAGTAATGGAAATTATAAAGATGGAAATGAACTGGTACGGCACCTGAAATCCTTACCGATAGAAGGGCCCAGGGGAATGATGGTGCTTGATTCAGCAACAAATTATTTTATTGCTCCCGTTTTAAAATGTTTGTTAGAAAAAGAAAACCCGGAATTAAAAAAAGAATGGATACAGGAAGTTGAAAAAGACTGGAATCAATTTATCGCCAATCCCGTTACAGGCATGGTTTCCGGCTGGACGAATACTTATCTCTGTTATTAATAGTTAACGGTACACGTA
>JBLMVP010000216.1:0-5203 GCA_050256755.1 Sphingobacteriales bacterium
TCAACAAGGTTGGACAGTAAATTCATCATCTTTGGCTTATAATCATCAAGAGTAAGCAATACCAGGAACTCAGGGAATAATGTTTTTGTTAATTGTGCAGAATCATACAGGTAATCAAACAAATTATTCTTATAATATCTCTTCATCGGGGATACCCCAAAATTTGTCCTGCCATTACGCATATTGTTATTGTAATTATTATTTTCAATTACGGGCGGTTCTTCCAGCATAATTTCTTTAAATAAACGGTATGAAGCAGTTGTTTGCTGGGAGAGTAATGTTTCCAGTATTCTATCCTGTAACTCAACGGTATCGCCCCCAGCTCTATACAAATCTTTTAAATAATAACTTACTGAAGAGTCTTTCATTTTCCCAAGATGATCTATCCAGTCTTTTTTCAGGTTTAGATAATCTTTGTCTTTCCATGATAATTGCTGAATGGCTTTTTTAATTTCCGGGATATCTGTTGAATCAAAAAATATATTACCGAGGTATTTAACAGCTTTCTTTTTTGTTGCCGAATCTGTACTGTAATAATCTGCTAAAAAAATGGTTGATTTTTTTACAAAAGGTGAATAGCCTTTTATAGTATCTGACGGTTTAAACGTAGCAAAGAAATTTGTAATAAGCGAGCTTGGCGGAGTAAGTGTATCAGTAAGTGTTGTAACGAGGTGCACCACACCATCCCTGTAAAAAACTTTACCAAGAATTGTTCTGCTGCTGTTGGTATCTAAAAGCTGAATATTGTAACTAACAGCACCACCAGGAAGATTTTGTTTTTCAAACTTTCGGTAAATAAAATCACTGTCGTGCAAAACCATTTCTCCTTTATCCCAAAAAGCAGATGAATCTTTAAAATATTGATACTTTGGTATCTTGTAATACATGGCCATTATCTTTTCACCTGCTGTGTCATTACCAACAGTAATCATTTTATAAGATGAGGGGAAATCAGGATTTATATTATCGCCGTATTCTTCATAACCCGGTATTAGTTCCTGCATCCATGATTGCATCCCGTCTTTATTATCTGGATATAGAGGTGAATTCACTGTAATACCAAGCGATGTGTCTACTCTTAATTTTACTGCGGGGTATTTAAACGGCGTTATTGAAAAAGAATTTAAAAATACAGTGTGGTTTTCTGCTTCCTTTTTACCATGTGCCAATAGGGCGTAATAATGTGGCCCCTGTATTATATACCTGGCCTGTGTTACTGAGCCGTCTTTGTGTTTATATTTTACATCCAGTGAAGGATATCCTTTATACATTGATAATTTTCTGCTGATTGCCTTATCAATAAAACTGCTGCTGGCAAAGCTTTCATCCAGCAGGTTTAAATCAAATGTATCTTCTTCAATGAAACTGATATTATGCACATCCGTTTTCATTATAAGATAGTTACTTCCGTCTTTTTCATCTACGGCTGCATATTCAAACCGGTTAGTGCCGCCTGAATAAACTTTATTTAATACAGGTGGTGCAGGCATTAAAACACTAAATCCACCATAAGGGGGTGTATAATTCACCCAATCACCAGATTTTCTTGTTTTAATATGGATTGATTCAAAGAATTTTTTTGCTTCATCTCCTGTAGTTACAAATTCCCCGTTTCCACTCATCTTAAAAACGAAAATTTCAAAAGGGGTAATGATAATATTATACCGCTGGGAATCACCACGTCTTGTTTTATTCGTTATATCAAATCCTTTGTAACCGTTTACCGTAATTTCTTTTTTACTGATAATTTTTCCAGGCACATTTTCATAAAGTAAACTGTCAACCTTTTTATTCACCACATTTATATCCTGCCCCCATAAAGCACTATTTGTTTTCAACCGGGTTACCATATAGTAGGCTCCGTTAATCATATCTGCAAACTGCAATTGATTTATAAATTGTAACGGTGAAAAACGATATAACTTTCCCGGCAATTCAACACTAAACGCACTGTCCTCTGCCCAGCGGCGGTTAAAATTCAAAGCAATTCTTATTTTATCTACCTGGTCTTTCTGGTTACTGTCTCTCTCTCCCATTAGTACGGGCCGTAAAGTATATCCGTGTTTACGTAACCATTCAATTACTCCTCTTGTTCCCGGCAAATGCGCAGCACCTACGCCAACAAATAAAGACGAACCTGACTTAATAATTGAATCAATAGAAGATGCCTGGATATCATTTCTTTTATACAAAAATTTTTCCTCGAAAGCGTCAGAATAAGTGTTGAGTTTATTCAATGAATCCAGCATATCTAAATCTCCTTTGCGGTAGGCATCCTGTAATTTTTGCGGGTCGGCATAATTATCGCTGTAATCATAGCTGCGTCTTTTGGTGTTGTGGTCTTTGGCTGCATCCCGGTATGCTTCCATAACAAGCCTTTCACTCTCTTCAAAATTTTCTACCCCTGTAACTTTTTTTCCTAATTTTTTTCCTGCCTGGAAAATATACATATCCAAAAAAGTATCTTCTTCAAAATCTTCCGCCCCTGCAAAATTGCGGTACAATAAATTATTAATTATTTCAGGTTGTGCTGATAATGCGGTGGCTATTCCCCTTTCATATTTATGAACAGCAAATGTGCTTATTGACAGAAAATCGTTAAGCATTTCCACCCCGCTGCCATTACCCGGTGCACCTTTCAGGTTAATTCCATTCCCTATATTTCTATATTTTGAATTGGTAAAATCGTCCTGCCAGTTTTCTGGATTGGTTTCAAGGGCCACTACGTCTGCGGCTTTAATGGCATGGTAAAATGAATCTGATAAATGAAAAACCATTTTACTGCTTACATGCATAGTACCAAACAGGTAAGAAGGTTTTTTTAAATTCTTACCCGTTATTTCCCATAATAAACTTGGGTATTTACCTTTCCCTTTTTTGCTTTGTGCATGGGAAAAATTTGTCAAAAAAATACAGGTTATGATAAGCAGTGATAAGGTGCGGCTAAATTTCGGAAGAGATTTCATATTAAGATTATCTGTGAGATGAGATGTTGTTGCCTACAAATTGCATAAAAGAAGGGGTATTTCAAAATTCCCTTTGGCTTGAAACGTTAAAGAATCGTTTTTATGTGAAAAAAGGAGCAGTGAATTTTGAATCGATAAAATATATACCTTTGCCCACTTTCAAAATAGCCTTTTATTGAAACAAACCTGGTGCCGTAAGACCAGGTTCGGTTCCTACCAATCAGGAAATGTCCTGAGACCATCTTCACACAAGGGTTTGTTACATAAGGCTTAAAAATTAAAACCCGGTAATACATGAAATTATCTCAATTTACTTTTGATCTGCCCCTCAACCTTATTGCACAACATCCAGCCAAACAACGTGACGAAAGCCGCCTGATGGTGGTTCACCGTAAAACAGGACAAATTGAAAACCGCACTTTCCGCGACATCATGGAATATTTTGATGATAAGGATGTATTTGTGGTAAACAATACCAAAGTTTTTCCTGCCCGTATGTATGGCCGCAAGGAAAAAACAGGAGCAAAAATTGAAGTGTTTTTGCTGAGAGAATTAAATAAACCTAACCGCTTGTGGGACGTAATTGTTGACCCCGCACGTAAAATTCGTGTAGGTAATAAATTATATTTTGGAGATACAGATGATTTAGTTGCTGAAGTTATTGATAACACAACCAGCCGTGGCCGTACCATCCGTTTTTTATTTGATGGGACGGATGATGAATTCCGTGCAATTTTAGAAAGATTGGGTGAAACGCCTCTGCCGAAATATATTAAGCGTAAACCAGACGAGGAAGACAAAGAAAGATACCAAACTGTTTATGCTAAGCACGAAGGTGCAGTGGCTGCTCCTACCGCCGGTTTACATTTCAGTAAAGAATTAATTAAACGTTTGGAAATTCAGGGTATCCGTTTTGCCGAAGTTACTTTGCATACAGGTCTTGGAACTTTCCGTCCTATTGAAGTGGAAGATTTGAGCAAACATAAAATGGATGCTGAATATTATAAGATTGATGATTTTGCCTGCAAGATTGTAAACAAAGCAAGGGAAAATAACAACCGCATCTGTTCTGTTGGCACTACAACCATGAGAGCAATGGAATCATCATTCACAGCACAACGCTTATTAAAACCATCAGAAGGCTGGACTAATATTTTTATTCATCCCCCATATGATTTCAATATTGCCGATTCTCTGATTACCAATTTTCACTTACCAAAAACCAGTTTGTTGATTATGACCTGTGCTTTTGCCGGTTATGATTTAGCAATGGAAGCATATAAAAAAGCAATAAAAGATAAGTATCGTTTCTTCAGTTATGGTGATGCGATGCTGGTGATATAGAACTTACTCCCGTCCCGCCTTAAGCGGGACGGTTTTTTTAAATCATTTATCTATGGCAACAAGAATTGAAAAAAAACCATCCGATTCACATGTGGTGATGACAGAACTGGTTTTACCCAACGATACCAACACCTTTGGCAATTTAATGGGTGGCCGGTTAATGTACTGGATGGATATTGCTGCTGCATTAGCTGCAATGAAACATTGCGGCACTCCGGTGGTTACCGCTTCTGTAGATAATATTTCTTTCGAAAGCCCTATCAAACTCGGTAATGCTGTTCACATTGAAGCAAGGGTTACCCGCGCATTTAATTCATCAATGGAAGTACACATGAATGTATGGGGAGAAGACCCTATGCAGCAATACAAATACAAAAGCAATGAAGCTTATTATACATTTGTTGCTTTGGATCCCAATGGTAAGCCAAGACAAATTCCTCAATTGGTTCCTGAAACAGCAGATGAAAAACGTTTATTTGAAGGGGCTTTGCGAAGAAGGCAAATACGCCTGATATTAGGGGGAAAGATGAAACCGGAAGATGCAGAGGAATTGAAAGCGTTGTTTAATCCCCAAACCCCCTGAAGGGGGCTTTACGGAAGAACATAGATCAACTACAAATAAAAAACTCAGGATAAATCGCTGGATTTCTTGTTTACCTTTTAATCGCAATCCCAATAACCCCTGAGTTTACCACAATGCCTGCATTCAAAAACATAATAAGCTACATCCCATTCTTCCAAAATTTTTTCCTCTTTTTCCAATGAAAAATCCCAAATATGATTTATTTCTTTATCGGTCATATCCATAAATAAATCCCTGCCATCACCTGTTTTGCTATTAGTATAAAAGTCTAAAGGTTCCCATATACCCGCATAAATCATGAAGTCATTAC
>JBLMVP010000217.1:0-4541 GCA_050256755.1 Sphingobacteriales bacterium
AATTTTAAAATGGACAGGAATATCTGTTCTTGTATTATTATGTATTCTAACTATCATAGTAGCTTCCCGTCAAAATCTAAAATATGATGCCTCTTATCCCATAATAAAGGCCAGCACTGACAGCTCTGTAATTGCAAGAGGGAAACATTTGATTTATGGCCCTGCACATTGTATTACTTGTCACGGTCCTGCAAATAGTGATTCATTGCTAAAAGCCGGCAAAACCATTCCGTTAATAGGTGGTGTTGCGTTTAAACTTCCGGTAGGAGTTATTTACTCAAAAAATATTACTCCAGATGCAGAAACAGGTATCGGAAAATTTACCGATCCGGAGATAGGCCGTGCCCTTCGTTACGGGGTTCACCCTGATGGAACTGTGGTATTTGATTTTATGCCTTTTCATAATCTCAGTAATAATGATTTAACAGCAGTCATTTCTTACCTGAGGGCACAAAAGCCTGTAAAAAATAAGATTCCAGAAAATACGCTGAATATAATGGGAAAACTCGTTAAAGCCTTTATGGTAAAACCGGTTGGCCCAACTGAAACTATACAGGATTCAGTAAAAATTGATTCCTCCGCAACCTATGGTAAATATATTGCTTTGAATGTGGCAAATTGTAATGGTTGCCATACACTCAGGGATATGAGCGGGGCCTATATAGGAGAACCTTTTGCAGGTGGAGGAGCTTTTAAAGAGCCGGGTAAAACAACATTATATCCACCTAATTTAACACCAGACAGCAGCAGCCGCATATTTGGTTGGTCGCAACAAATGTTCGTGGACAGGTTTAGGATGGGTAAGATTATTTATTACAGCCATATGCCTTGGAATTGCTTTAATACCATGTCTGATGATGAATTAAAAGCAATTTATAAATACCTGAAAACATTAAAACCAGCTAAGACTACAGTACAGAAGAAAGAATCGTAATTAATGTATTAAGGAAAGCTTTGAACAATATCATTAATTTCTCTGATAGCTGTCATTGTTATGGGACCTTCTGAAATCCTTTCTTTGCTCTGTAATAAGCTATTTGTTAAGGATAGAGTTACAGAATCAACCAGCATTTATTATTCATCTTAAAAACAAATGATATGAAAAAGCAATTGCTGTTTTTCTTTCTGGTATTTATTGCATTAGCTGTCCCCGTAAAAAATTTATTTGCTCAGGATATCAAAGTATTGCCAGAGGTAAGAGTAACCAGTTCAGTAAAAGTTCCGGATAAAGTTTCAACAGCATTTAGCGGCGATTTTAAAAATGCTGTGGGTCCTAAATGGTATAAACTTAATAGAGATTTTTTAGTGAAATTTATACAGGAAGATATGAAACATAACACCCTGTATAAAAAGAATGGCTTCCTTAAATATGATATCAGTTATGGCAAAGAAAAAAATCTACCAGACGAAGTACTCAATTCCGTTAAAACCGATTATAAGGATTATGCCATTACAACCGCCATTAATGTTAAAGAAGAGGGTCGTAACATCTGGGTAATTAACCTTGATGGTAATAATAAATTATTAATTGTAAGGTGGGAAGAAGGAGAGTTAGAAGAAGTGGGAAATTACAAGAAATCTTAATAAGAGGTATATTCAGGGGGCTGCCATGGTGGTTTTTTAAAAACTGCCGTGGCTTTTTTTGCACATAAGTTTTTTTAGCAAGGAATTTGTTTATATATAAGAAAAATCAAATCATTTACCATGAAAAAGTACTTTTTTCTTTTCCTGCTATTCTTAATTTCATCTTCTGCCTTTACCCAGTTAAAACCAAAACCTGTTTGCGGCACTTTTGTGGTGGACGTTTTAAAAGGAACGGTAAGTGGCGCTTCAGCCAATTTTACTATTGGCCAGATAAAAGATAAGCTTCCCTGTCCAACCAGCGAAGAAGAAGAAAGTAAAACTGCCAAATGTGGTGGCGGCATATTTTATAAAGACAAAGACGTTTACTTTTATACGCAACGAAATTATATTGAAATTGGCCCTGCTTTCAAGGGACAGTTTTCATTACCGCTTATGAAAAGTAAAAGAGGAAGTCTCTTTAACAAACTTGGCAATCCAAAACTTAAAGATTTAGATTGGGATGCCTACCAAACACAATATGGAACATTGGTACTTTATTACAATAAAGCAGCATTAGTTAATAAAATAATTATTACAACTTTCAGTACTGACGAACTGGATTTATGTCAATAAGATTTATTTTAAGGCATGCTCTTTAAAAACTTTGGAGAAGTTCTTTCCTTTGATGCCTGTTCATAAGCATAGGCAAGTTTAATAATTTCTCCTTCCTGGTATGCACCGGAAATAAATGATAAGCCAACAGGCAATTCATGTACTTTACCCATTGGCACAGTTATATGAGGGAAGCCTGCCATAGCTGCCGGCGGACAAAAATAAAATCCCGTATCATAATCGCCATTAATCAAATCAATGAGGCAGGCATAACCAATGCTCGTTCCACAAATAGCATCTAATTTTTGCTGAGCCATTAAATCGTTAATAATTTTTGCTGAGCTTGTTGATTTGGAAAGTGCATCTTTATATTCCTTGCTGTCAAGTCCTGGCTTTGCTTCACACATTTCTAATATCTCCTGTTTAAAATAAGGCATAGCCTTGTCTTCATTTTTTTTATTATAAGCAATAACATCAGTTAAGGATTTTACACCTGCGTTTGCTGAACTAAGATATTTGTTTACTCCGTCTTTAAATTCATATTGCAGAACAGTAAATTCAGCATCACCAAGCGGTCCGGTTTGTTTTAATAATTCCACTTCTATAATTTCTGCACCTTGTTTCTTCATCAACTCAATGGCTTCTTTATATAAACCAACTACTCCTTCGTGACCTTTTAAAAATTTTGTTTCAATACCTATACGTTTACCTTTCAGTCCATTTATATCTAAGAACTGGGTGTAATCTTTTTGAACTTTACCATTACTTTCATTTGTAACCGCATCATTAGTATCAATTCCAGTTAAAGTACTTAAAAGAATAGCAGCATCTTTAACTGTTCTTGCCATGGGGCCGGCAGTATCCTGTGTTTTAGAAATAGGAATGATACCACTGCGGCTTAATAACCCAACTGTGGGTTTTATACCAACAATGCCATTGAAAGAGGAAGGAGCAATAACAGAACCATCCGTTTCTGTTCCAATAGCAACAGCGCATAAATTAGCAGCAACGGCAGCACCTGAACCTGAACTGGAACCACAGGGACCACGATCAAGCATACAGGGATTTTTTGTTTGTCCGCCTCTGCTGCTCCAGCCACTTGTTGAACGGTTTGACCTAAAATTCGCCCACTCGCTTAAGTTAGTTTTACCCAACAGAACGGCACCTGATTCCCGCAATTTCTTTATGATAAAAGCATCGTTACCGGCCTTATTTCCCAGCAGAGCTAATGCACCAGCGGTTGTCATCATTTTATCACCTGTATTGATGTTATCCTTAATTAAAACAGGAATTCCATGTAATGGGCCGCGAATCTTTCCTTCTTTACGTTCTTTATCCATAGCATCAGCGATAGTTAAAGCATCCGGATTAAGTTCTATTACTGAATTAATAGCCGGACCCGATTTATCAATATCATCAATTCGTTTTAAATACATTTCTGTAATCTTCCTGGAAGAAAATTCACCATTTTTCATTTTTTCCTGCAACTGGTCAATAGTGATTTCATTTAAAACAAAATCATCTTTAAATGCTTTTTCATTTTTATCAGCCATTGCATTAATATTATCTCCTGATGAATTATTGCAGGAGGCAGTTGCCAATGCGGCAATTGAAAGACCCGTAAGGGAACTGTTGCGGATAAATTTTCTTCTGTTCATAAAAGCAGTTTATAAATTTTGATTAGGCATAAATTTAGGCAATTATCACTTGCAAGAGCATAATTAGTTTAATCAAATCATTTTCTTAAATTCAATTTTTATATCATCCAACCAACCACATGTCATCAACCCAACTAGCTAAAACCATTGGCTTATGGTCGGCAACAACCATAGTAATTGGCAGCATAATAGGCAGCAATATTTTTATGAAACCGGCTACAATGGCTGCCCAGTTAGGATCTCCATACATGATCATCATTGTATGGCTGGTTGCCGGTATCGTTAGTATGTTTGGAGCCATGGCTTATGCTGAACTGGGAACGATGTTTCCTGAAACAGGCGGGCAGTATGTTTATCTCCGCTATGCTTTTGGTGATTTTATTGCTTACCTGTATGGATGGGGGAGTATCGCTGTCATTAATACTGCTGCCATAGCTGCCGCAGGTTTTGTATGCGCCTCTTACGCGGGTTATTTTATTCCACTGCCGCATTTTAGTATAGCTACTGAGCATTCTATTGTACTTCACATCCCGATGATAGGAGACATTATGCCTTTACAGAATTTTGGTGTAAAAGCCCTGGCAATTGCTGTTATTATGGGATTAAGCTTAATAAACTATCTAAGCGTCCGCTCTGGTAATGCTGTTCAATTTTTGGCAACAGTATTAAAAACAGCAGTAATACTTTTATTAGTATTTGGAATTTTAT
>JBLMVP010000218.1:0-8704 GCA_050256755.1 Sphingobacteriales bacterium
CTATTGCAGACAGGCTTGTAGCTACAAACTTACTCATTCCCTCAACGTTTTCTATAACCGTTTTAATTCTTACTAAAAAAAATTCCGCTTCGGTTTTTTCTTTTCTGTTTCCATATTTAGAAAAACCACATCATCCAACAGGCGCAGCATTTCTGTACTATCCACTCCGTTGTAATAACCCCGCACTACCCTGTTACGGTCAAGCAAAACAAATTTTGGGGTATGAATAAAATTGGAATCAACACCATCTCCGTCCTGCAGACCAAGTTTTACTTCGTTCAGAGCAAAATCATAAATGGTTTTTTTATCCCCCGTTAGTAACCACCAGTTGCTGTGATTAATATTGTATTTGTCAGTATATCTTTTTAGTGCCGGCACACTGTCTCTTTCCGGGTCAACACTAAAAGAAAGAAAATGTACATAGTCAGGAGTTTTCATAAAAGATTCCTGCAGCTTTTTCATGTTTTTAGTAAGTGTGGGACAAATAGAAGGGCAGCGGGTAAAAAAGAAATCAGCAACTATTACTTTACCTTTTAATTCATCTAATGAAACTTTTTGTCCCAGTTGATTGGTAAGGCTGATATTGGCTACCTTATGCCAAACGGTATCAGTCATCATTTTACCATCTTCAGTATGGGTTCGTGTTGAATCCATATAAAAATGCCGGGGCATTATCTGTACTTTATCTCCGTAAAACTTAAAGATTAAAAAAGCAATTAATGGAACGAGTGCGGCTAATGCTAAACCTAAAAATCCTTTCTTACCCACAATTCAGATTGTTTTATGTTAGTTAATACTGTTAAAAAAAAACATCGTTCCGGTTATGCAGAACGATGGTTTACTATGAAAATAAAGTAAAGTTATTTCAAGTGCCCTTCTGATTCCGGTTTTGCTGCAGGAGCATGCTGTTTTGCTGGATTCCCTTTATTATAATCATGACGCAGGTCTCTCCAGCTGTTACCATCCCAAAGGAAAGCGGCAATAAACCAAACGAATAACATTAAAGGTACTACTATCGTCATTATCAAATTACGAATTTCATCACCCAGGTGCATAAAGATAGAAACAATATAAAATGCTTTTGCTAAAGATAAAATACAGATAAATCCTTTTACAGTAAGAATAGCACTGTGTGAAGTTCCATACCATTCTTTTGCCAAACCAAAACCCAGCGCCAGCTCTATGAGAGTGATAACAGAAAGAATAATGGTCGTTTTCCATATCCTTCTAACGGTATCTGTCCGGTGTGCCGGCTGAAAACTAATTTCCGGTGATGAAGCCTGATGTTCCATATTAAATCTCTTTTCTTTTTTAACTTAATTAAATCAAATAAAAACACAAGAACACAAATACCCAAACCAAATCCACAAAGTGCCAGTATAACCCTGCTTTCTCAATCATTTCATAATGCCCCCTGTTATGAAATACATCCCTGGTAGTCATAATATACATAATGATATTAATTATCACACCTGAGAATACGTGGAATCCGTGAAACCCGGTTATACCAAAGAAATAACCTCCAAAAGCAACAGGTCCGGGTGTTGCTACATGCTGGCCGTTAAACTCAACATGCGGCCCCCATGGATTATGACTAACGGTGGTACTTAACGTAGTAAGTTTTCCGTCAATTAATACTTCATGATAACCGGTAATTAAGTGTGTCCACTCCCATGCCTGGCAGGCAAGAAACGCCAAACCTCCAAAAATAGTAAGGAGCATATATTTCTGTACACCTTTCTTATCCATATGATGACCGGCATGTACAGCCAATACCATGGTAACAGAACTGATGATCAAAATAAAAGTCATCAAACTCACAAATGCCAATGGTAAATCCATATGACCCAACCCGGGGAATGCATTAAAAACATGGTTAGGGTTAGGCCAGTATTCCTGGCTGAAACGGATGGTACCGTAAGAAATCAAAAACGCACCAAACGTAAACGCATCACTCATTAAAAAATACCACATCATCAGTTTGCCATAGCTCACATTGAAGGGACTTTTCCCTCCGCTCCACCATTTGTACTCCTGCGGTACCGCTGTTTGTGCCATGTACTAAATTGTTTTAATTAAAAAGAATTCGTTTTATTTTATCAGTATAAAAAACACTACTAAATAAATCCAGAGCAAATCAACAAAATGCCAGTACGTAGCTGCTACCTCAATTCCCACTGAACTATACGTTCTTACTTTCCTGCTGAATGCTTTAAAGAACATTGCTAATAATGTTATCACTCCACCAATTACATGCAGGGCATGCAGCCCAAGTATAACAAACAAAAAAGAACCGGAGATACTGCTTCTGAAAGTAATTCCCCCTGCCCACATTGTTTTAAACCCAAAGAACTGCATGGTCACGAAAAGCGAACCGAGAATTGCCGTAATTGTAATAAACAAACGATACTTTGGCATTTCTCTTTGTTTATGTGCCCTCACTGCCATCTGCACCGTTATACTGCTTATAAATATTACCAGCGTTGAATAAATAAATATTGACGGTGCCTCTATATCCTGCCACCCCGCCTGGCTTCTCTTTACAATGAATGCACTGGTTAAACCTGCAAACATCATAATAATACTTCCAAGGCCAACCCACAAGGTAAACTTGTGAGGATGAATTTTTTTTCTTTGTCCGCTCATTGCCTGTTCCATCAGAATCAAAAAATACTTTTATAATTTATCGGCTAATAATGCCAGTAAAATTATTGGTAAATAAATATAACTGCTAAACATTACCCTTCTCGCCGCTCTTACATCCATTTCCCTGTACAACCTGATACATTGCCAAACGATAAATAAATTGGCTGCCATCACAATTCCAAAACTCACTATGCCACTCATGCCAATCATATATGGCAGAATCCCCACCGGTATCATCAGCACTGCATATATTATCGCCTGCATAGCTGTAAACTTTGTTGGTCCTTTATCAGATGGCAGTAATTTAAAACCAGCTTTGGTATAATCTAAATGTGCCACCCATGCTATTGCCCAAAAATGAGGGAACTGCCAAAGGAATTGCATACCAAACAAAATCCATCCGCCAGTACTCAAATCATTTGTTCCGGCCGTCCATCCAATTAAACAGGGAAGGGCACCCGGAAAAGCTCCAACCAGTACAGCAATTGAATTCACCTTTTTTAATGGTGTATACACAAAGGAATACAACACTAAACTAATGGCGGCAATGATGGCTGATAACAGGTTAAAGTATTGATATAAAATTATCAATCCGACAACTCCTGTTACCGTTGCAAAAGTCCATGCTTCACTTTCGCCCATGCGGCCGGAAGCAACCGGTCTGTTGGCCGTACGTTTCATCACAGCATCAGTATCCTTTTCCTCTGCCTGGTTAATAGCATTGGCACTGCCAGTTACCAGCATTCCTCCCAGGAACAAAAGCCCCATCATCTTCCAGTTCATCTCAACAATATCAGGAGCCATCAGGTAGCACACCACACAACTAAATACTACCGTGAAGCTTAAAGTAAACTTCATCAGCTGCATATAGTCTTTCAATTTTGCTGCCGCTACAAAGAACCAGCTATTTTTCAAAGAAACTCTTTTATCCATCGCCACATTATTCATAGCACAAATAAATTATTTTTTAGTGCCCGCTTTCATTGGCACCTATCGGTTCTGTTTGCGGAATGAAATCTCTTCCATCCTTACTGTAATCATAAGCCCAGCGGTGTACTTCAGGAATTTCGCCAGGCCAGTTACCATGTCCCGGATTAATTGGTGTAGTCCACTCCAGTGTATTTGAACCCCATGGATTAGGATTTTTAAGCCTTCTTCCTCTAAACATGCTGAAGAAGTAGTTAAACACAAACAATAGTTGTGTTGCAAAAACAATCATTGCAACAGTACTGATAAATTGATTTAGTCCATCAAAACCTTTTAAAAAATGCCAGTTAGAAATATCATAATAACGGCGTGGTGCACCAGCAAGACCCTGGTAATGCATTGGCCAGAAAATTAAATAGGCACCGGCAAGTGTAATCCAAAAGTGGATATACCCTAATGTATGGTTTAAATGACGCCCATACATTTTAGGAAACCAGTGATAGATACCGGCAAACATGCCAAACATAGAAGCTACACCCATTACTATATGGAAGTGAGCAACCACAAAGTAAGTATCGTGTAATTGATAATCCAATGCTGAGTTACCTAAATAAATACCTGTTAAACCTCCGGAGATAAACAAACTCACAAAGCCGATAGCAAATAACATAGCCGGGGTAAACCGGATATTACCTTTCCATAATGTAGTAAGCCAGTTAAATACTTTGATAGCAGATGGTACCGCAATCAAAAGTGTAAGGAGCACAAAGAATGCACCGAGGAACGGATTCAACCCCGTAACAAACATGTGGTGTGCCCACACTAAGAAGGCAAGAATACATATAGCAAACAGGGAGCCCACCATTGCCATATAACCAAAGATGGGTTTGCGGCTATTGGTAGAAATAATTTCTGATGCCATACCCATTGCCGGTAACAAAATAATATACACTTCGGGGTGACCAAGGAACCAGAATAAGTGCTGGTACAAAATGGCACTGCCGCCTTCGTTTGGTAAAGCTGTTTGTGTTTTAGAAACAAATATGTCTGATAAATAAAAACTTGTTCCAAGATGACGATCGAATAATAATAAAATTGCACCACTCAACAACACAGGGAATGATAATACACCCAATACTGCCGTGAAAAAGAACGCCCAGATGGTTAAAGGTAGTTTCGTCATACTTAACCCTTTTGTACGCATATTCAATACCGTAGCGATATAATTCAAACCACCCAGTAACGCCGATACAATAAATAAAGCCATGCTTACTAACCAGAAATCCATACCTGCTTTAGATCCTTCTGAAAAATCACCAATGGCACTTAAAGGGGGATAGGAAGTCCATCCACCACTTGCTGCTCCTGTTTCAATAAAGAAAGAAGAAAGCATAATAATGGATGATATAAAGAAAAACCAGTAAGATAACATATTGAGGAAAGGGGAAGCCATATCTCTTGCTCCACACTGCAAAGGAATAAGCAGGTTAGAGAAGGTACCACTGAGCCCGGCCGTTAATACAAAAAACACTAAAACCGTTCCATGCATGGTTATCAGAGCATAATAAAACTCTGGTTGAATTTTACCACCCTTGGCCCATTTTCCCAATATATCTTCAAGGATAGGAAAGGTTTCATTTGGATAACCTAACTGCAAACGGAACAATACACTCATCAACCCACCCAAAATAGCCCATATAATACCTGTAACCAGGAACTGTTTGGAAATCATTTTATGATCCTGGCTAAAGATATACTTTGTAATAAAGGATTCATGGTGATGGTGATGCTCATGATGTTCCGCATGTCCTGTGGATGAATGTGCATGCAAAACGGCTTCGTTACTCATAGTTCACTTTTTATTTTTTGTGATACACACAAATGATTTATAAAAATTAGTTCTTTACAACTTTATTGTCTGCTACTTTTACTTCTGCAGTTTTAGTAGCTGCGCTGTCAGTAACAGGTTTATAAAACGGGCTTTTATCAGGGAACGCTGTCCAGTAATTTGGTTTCCTGGTAGCCAGCCAAATTTTATACTCTCCGGGATCATCCACCACAATAACTCCTTTCATTGAAAAGTGACCGGGACCACACATCTGGTCGCATGAAATTTCATAAACAAATTCCGGATCATTTAATCTTTCTCTCATCTGTTTGGTAGTGTACTTCGGGGTAAACCATAGTGTTGTTGGAATACCCGGAACAGCATCCATCTTCATACGGAAATGATTTAACCCAACATCATGTACCACATCCCTTGAATTAATAATCAGTTTCACCGGAATACCAACTGGTATATGCATTTCCGATGATTCAATAATATCATCATAATTCGCATTATCACTCCACACCTGGCCTAAAGGGTTATTATTTTTATCACTGATTTCTTTAAAGTATGTTTTTCCCAAAACTTTGTCTTTTCCGGGGTAGCGGTATATCCAGTTAAACTGCTTTCCTGTAATTTCTACAACAACTGCATCGCTTGGTGCTTCTTTTGTAAAATGAAACCAGTTACGTAAACCAATAACTACTAACACTGTCATAGCAATGGCCGGAACAGCCGTCCATATTAATTCTAATTTATTGCTATGAGCAAAATGCAAAGCTTTACGACCTTCTTTCTCCTGGTATTTAAAAGGAAACCAGAACAGTAATATTTGAGTGAGAAAAAATACAGATCCCGTAATTGCCAGTGTCCACATAAACATCGTATCAACTCTTTCTCCTTCTACTGATGCTGAACCCTGTGCAAACAATGTTTTCTTCGCATACAAATCATTGCAGTACCATACACCAATCAATCCCAATACCAGGAAGGCCACCATTAAGAACCCATTAATGCGGTTGCTTTGTTTCCGCATTTTTTCTTCCCCTTTCAGCACACCTACATATTCGCTGGCTTTGGCAATCTGGAAGATTACTAAGAATATCAGCAAAATGGTCGCAATTGCAAAAAATCCTGACATGACGTTAAAATGTTTTATTCAAAAGTTTAAATCAATTCAATTGATAAGTCATACAATTAAGTATGATGAACAATACTTTCTTTTACAAACGGGTGATTCTTTGGAAGCAATGAAGCTTTAGTCAAATTTTTACCAGTTATTAAAATAATCAATCCAACAAATCCTGCAGCAACGCCTAAATCAAAAATAAACAGGCCAATTGTATTACCACTGTTTGGTTCGTCTTTCAATGGACCGGGCATTATCATTTGATAAAAATCGAGCCAGTGACCAAATAATAATACTACTGACATAAAAGTTACTACAGTATAATTTCTTTTTGAACTCCGTTTCATAAATATTAACAAAGGAGCAACGAAGTTGATAATCAGGTTTAAGAAAAATATACCACGGTAAGGACCCAGTAACCTGGGCTGGAAATATTCCGTTTCTTCCGGTTGGTTACTATACCAAATAAGCATGTATTGTGAAAACCACAAATAAGCCCAGAAAATAGAGAAGGCAAAAATAAACTTACCAATGTCATGAATATGTTCCTCATTCACATATTCTAAGTACCCCTGGTTTTTGAGATATACCACAAACAACATCATTAAAGAAAGTCCCGCTACCCATGTTGAAGCAAATGTGTACCAGCTGTACATGGTAGAAAACCAATGTGCATC
The DNA here is from genome assembly GCA_050256755.1 of Sphingobacteriales bacterium. Lineage (GTDB taxonomy): Bacteria > Bacteroidota > Bacteroidia > Chitinophagales > Chitinophagaceae > AWTP1-9. Next base: position 7,208 of record JBLMVP010000218.1, read on the forward strand.
TATGCTCATTAACCATAACCATGGAGTGGTAGAACCTACTGTTAATCCATATACAACAATAAAGGCTGCGCAAATGATAATTGATTTCCAGAAAAAGCTTCTGTCACCTTTTGTTCCGGCATCTTCTGCCAGTGAATTTTTCCTGAACATTGTGCGGAGCAACATCCATATCCCAATAACTAAGATAGTTGCAACAGTAAAAAAGTTTTTATTTAAAAATCCTTTTTTCCAGTTAAGTAATCTGTCATGTGCCACATGTTCTGCATCCTTCCAGTGATAAATATGATGGTCGTTAGAAAACCAAACATATCCCAATAAAACAGCTAATACAATAATTCCACCCACATAAACAAAACCAGAGATAGCTTCAGGCACACGGCGAAATGTTAATTGCCACCCACCCATAGCCATTGTGGTGACACTATTAAAAAACATACAAGCTACAACAATCAGCAAAAAATAAATGCTGTTGTGCATTAATACAGCCCAGTATTTAGTGGCGCCATAATGTTCTCCTTCACCTCCGGCATTTGGTTGTAAAAAAACATAGCCGAGAATCAACGACAACACACCTACACCTATCAATGCATAAGACCATTGTTTGTAGCGGCTGGTCATCTCAAATTGTTCTCTAATCATCTCGAAGTTCGTTTATGAGTTTGCGTTTAATTACTTTTTTGCAGTAGCAGCTGAATCAGCTGCAGCGGGTGCTGCAGGGCCGGCGGCTGCTGCCTGTTTTGATTTTATATAATGAATAATCATCCAACGCTGCTTGCGGCTTAATTGTGAAGCATAACTTCCCATCATGTTTAAGCCATAAGTAACGGAGTGAAACATAGTGCCTTCCGGCATATTCATATACTTTGGATTCCCTACTAATTGTGCAGGTGCTGCAGCAAAAGGACCGGTACCACCTTTATATAAAGGCCCATTGCCATCTAATTTATCACCATGGCAGATAGCACAATTAATATTAAATAATCTTCTTGCTTCATTTAATTCATCAGCACTTAACGTGGCTAAAGGATTTTTTACAGTTGCTGATGCTTTGTAACCATTAGAATCGTTAGGCAAATGATAAGGTAATTCTTCCCCTCTTGCAACTGTACCAGCTACAGGCAAATTGTTGTAAAATATTTTTTCGCCTCTTTCTTTATCTTCTGTTGTAAAAAAGGCGCTGTCTCTCGCTGCGTAAGTTTCGAAAGCACGGCTGTATGCCATATCAGGCATATAAATCTTATTAGGTTTACGCTTTACACCGCTGCAGGCAATTAATGAAATCATTACTGCTGCAACCGAAAAGATAGTTATGATGGATGTTCTTTTCATCTTACTGAAATTCGTTTATCTTAGTATTGTACTTCTTTTGATCTAAATAATTTGCTTGGTTTGTCATAACGGCCCAGCCACCAGCCTACCGGAGCTTCCTGTACATTTACTTCAACTGCTCCATTACTGTTTAAGAAAGCCTTTACTTCTTCTTCATTTGTTCTTTCG
>JBLMVP010000219.1:0-2547 GCA_050256755.1 Sphingobacteriales bacterium
GTATAAAATTCATGACATTGAACTGGTGATTGATCGTTTGAAAGCAGAAGATGATTTTAAAGTAAGAATAAGTCAAAGTGTACAGCAAACATTAAAACTGGGTAAGGATTTAATGTTTTTATTACTGAATGATGATGAAGCAAAACCTGTACAGTACAGTAAACAGCTGATGTGTGAAGATACTGGTATCAGTTACGAAGAACCATCACCCAATGCTTTTTCATTTAATTCTCCATATGGCGCCTGCCCTACCTGTAAGGGATTAGGAAATGTTTATACCATTGATATGGATGAAATACTGCCGGATACGACGAAAAGTATAAAAGAAGGTGGTATCGCACCGTTGGGTGAAGAAAGAGATGCGAGTGTATTTCAACAGGTAGTAGTCTTTGCTAAAAGACATAAAATTAAGTTAGATACACCGGTAAAAGATTTGCCTAAAGAGCAATTAGATCTTATATTATTTGGTGATAAAGAAATTAATCCATCGCTGGAAGTTGATGTGGATGATGAAACGGTTCCCAAAGAATACACCGGAAGTTATGAAGGTATTATCCCAATGCTGAAACGATGGTTCTCTTCTCCAAACAGTACTGAAATGCTGAGGGAGTGGGTGCAAAAATTTATGACACTTAAACCCTGTAACAGCTGCAACGGAACAAGATTGAAAAAAGAAAGTTTATGGTTCAGGATAGATAACAGGAATATTGCGGAATTAAGCAATATGAACCTGGATAATCTTGCTGCATGGTTTGATGGAATTGAATTGAGGTTAAGCAATAAGCAAACTGCCATTGCCAAAGATGTATTAAAGGAGATAAGAGAAAGGTTACAATTTTTATTAAATGTTGGATTAACATATCTCACTTTAAACCGTCCTTCAAAAACATTAAGTGGTGGTGAATCGCAGCGAATAAGACTGGCTACCCAAATAGGTTCTCAATTGCAGGGTATCACTTATATTTTAGATGAACCAAGTATTGGTTTGCATCAAAGGGATAATCACCGCTTAATTGATGCGTTGAAAAATTTACGCAATATCGGTAATAGTGTGCTGGTGGTAGAGCATGATAAAGATATTATGATGCATGCGGATTATTTAATTGATATTGGTACCAAAGCAGGTTTTCACGGTGGAAGAATTGTGGCAGAAGGAAATCCGAAAGATTTATTAAAATTAGATACGCTTACGTCTTCTTATTTAAATGGTCACCGCCATATTGCTGTTCCGAAAGAAAGACGAAAAGGCAATGGAAAATTTATTGAACTGAAAGGCGCCAGTGGAAATAATTTGCGGGATGTGAGTGTGAAATTTCCTTTGGGGCAATTTATAGTGGTAACCGGTGTGAGCGGGAGTGGTAAATCCACTTTAATTAATGAAACGCTTTATCCTATTCTGAGCAAGCATGCGTATGGTTCCAAAGCCAATGCTATGGAACATAAATCGATCAAAGGATTAGAGCATATTGATAAAGTAATTGAAATTGATCAAAGTCCAATTGGACGAACGCCGAGAAGTAATCCTGCTACCTATTGTGGCTTCTTTACTGATATACGGACATTGTTTGCATCGGTGCCGGAAGCTAAAATCCGTGGTTATAATGCAGGGCGTTTTTCTTTTAATGTAAAGAGTGGCCGCTGTGATGTTTGTGAAGGAGGTGGGATGAGGGTAATTGAAATGAATTTTTTGCCCGATGTATATGTGCATTGCGAAAAATGCCAGGGTAAAAGATATAACCGCGAGACACTGGAGATACGTTATAAAGGAAAATCTATCAGTGATGTGCTGGATATGACGGTAGAAGAAGCAGTGGAGTTTTTTCAGAATGTTCCTTATATCTACCGTAAAATAAAAGTGCTGGAGGAAGTGGGGTTGGGTTATATCACTTTGGGCCAATCTGCAGTAACATTGAGCGGGGGAGAAGCGCAAAGGGTTAAGCTTTCAACAGAGTTATCTAAGAGAGATACCGGCAAAACATTTTATATACTGGATGAACCCACTACAGGTTTGCACTTTGAAGATATTCAGCATTTGCTGGATGTATTGAATAAGTTAGTTGACAGAGGAAATACAGTTTTAGTGATTGAACATAATATGGATGTAATAAAAGTAGCTGATCATATTATTGATTTAGGTCCTGAAGGCGGTGATGGAGGCGGTAAAATTTTATTTGAGGGAACTCCGGAAGAGTTAGTAAGCGTTAAAGAAAGTTATACAGCGGTATATTTAAAAGAAGAACTGTTGGCCGGTAAAAATTAATTCACCTTTGTAGTTACTCCATTTATTTTTTTAAGGATATAAACTCTTTTGTTTTCAAAATAATCCGGAGAAACTGAATTAGGGTTATTGCGAACGGGTTTGAAATCATAGTCTGTAAAAATTCTGAGCGTTTTATCATTCAGATTATTTATAAAATTATTTTTATCCTTTAACAGTAAAGACAAAAAATAATAAGTGCATTCAAATCCTTTAAATACCATGTCCATGGCCTTACCATTTGTTTTTTCTTTAAACGAATTATTTACTGCGGCACTCCATGGATCAGT
>JBLMVP010000220.1:0-4024 GCA_050256755.1 Sphingobacteriales bacterium
GAAGGCGCGTGGGTCTCGTTTACATATAACCCGGCAACAAAAACGGTTACGAATAAAAGGGGCGGCCACTATTGGGATGACCAGGATCCTTATTATAATCAGACACTTTATTATGAGAACGGTTTTAATACAGGTCTTACGATCGATATAAAGGTCAATAATATCAATGTGGCTACCGGCGATATTTCTTTAAGCTTTTCGGCTTCCGGAACCGGTGCCTATACCACCGGAGTACCTTATTATTATTCGCCTAACCAGGGAAAAGCTAATTCTACCAATTTTACTTTTACAGGCAAATTGAAAATATTTAGCCGGAATTAATACCGACATGTCCCATTATAGTTCGGGATGCTTTTTGAGCATCCTGAACATTGGCTATCGGCGGTCACACTTTACTTTCGGGAATACTTCTTTTGTGATTATGTATTTATTCAATAACCCTCATTCAATTTAAAATCAAATTTCAATGAAAACTTCAACAATGATTCTCAGTGCACTGGTTGCAGGAACAACCTTATTTTCTTCTTGTACCAAAAGCCTTAAGAATGACATCAAAGACTTAAAACAAGACGTGGCAGATATTCAAGGTTCATTAGGCAGTAATGAGCCTATTACAGCTACAACAACTTTTGTGGACGACAGTGACGTTACCAGGACTGTTACCGGTATTTACAAATTCAAATCCGGAAATGCTGCTACGCAAAGTATGACCAGGAATCCTGATGGAACATACGCCATTTATATTGAGCGTTTCAGTGATGTGGAGTGGTATGAAGGCGCGTGGGCCTCGTTTACATATAACCCAACAACAAAGGCGGTTACCAATAAAATAGGCGGCCACTATTGGGATGACCAGGATCCTTATTATGATCGGGCAAAATATGATGAGAACTTTTTTAATACAGGTCTTACGATGGATATAAAGGTCAATAACATCGATGTGGCTACCGGCGATATTTCTATAAGCTTTTCGGCTTCCGGAACCAGTGCCTATACCACTGGGGTAAGTTATACCTGGTCGCCTAACCAGGGAAAAGCTGTTTCTACCAATTTTACTTTTACAGGCAAATTGACAATATTTAGCCGGAATTAATACCGGCATATCCCATTATAGTTCGGGATGCTTTTTTGAGCATCCCGAACATTGGCTATCGGCCGTCACACTTTACTTTCGGGAATACTTCTTTTGTCATTGTGTATTTATTCAATAACCCCCCGCTGGCGGGGGCCGGATGATTGATCTTAGTAAATTATTGAGAGGGGGTGAAATAGGTGTGTAACTTAAATGTCCACCCCCAAAAAAAAGTACTTCATGTTCGTAGTACTTCCCCCGTCCCGATAGCTATCGGGAAGAGCAATGTGCACTCCGCTATTTGATCAATATTGTTGCTGCAAAGACCTATGGAAAAAGATTGCGCACTCATTTTTTTGCCGGCTCGTAGTAAAGCATTATTGCACCACACCCAAATGTTTTTGTTTTTAAAAGTTTAAGATCGATTCTTTCCCTGATGTTTTTAAATAATGGTAAGCCGCTTCCTAAAACAGTTGGCTGAACACCCAGCTGGTATTCATTAATTAAATTAAGTTGAGATAAGGCTACTATTAAACTCGGGCTGCCAACTAAAATGTCTTTGCCTGCTTGTTGCCTGAGCTCTAAAACTTCTTCTTTAAGGTCTTTCTTTGCCAACCTTGCGGTTTTCCATTCAATAGTTTTCAGAGTGTGAGAAAAAACAATTTTTGGAATGTTGTCTATCACCACTGCAAATTCATCCATTGATTTGTTGCCGGTAGGATTTTTTACTACAGTTGGCCAGTATTCCATAAGCTGATAGGTTATCCTTCCATATAAAACGGTACCTGCACTACGCAACAGCTCACTGTAATGTTGATGTATTTCTTCATCTGCAATCATTGCCGTATGGTCGCAAAACCCGTCAAGCGTCATATTCATTGCTGCAATTAGTTTTCTCATATTTTGTTTTTAATTCTTGCACAGAAAGTTAATTCATTTTCCCGTTGTTGCTGCGAAGCACTATGGAAGAAAGATAAAGCCCACTTCATTCATTTATGTTGTACTGGCTGTGGGTCAATACCCGGAGCGGATTTCTATGGGATAAAGAATGTAACAAAGTGGAAATGCTATGAGGTAAAAATTTAATAAGGATAAAAATACGCTGCAATAAATGATATGCCCCTGCTGATTTTTTTGTAACAGTTATTTCAGCAGGGGCAACAAAACTGCAGTGAATAAAAATTAATAACGAATCCATCCATAATGCCATATACTACCTTCCAGCAGCGCATTAGGATTAGCCTGCAGTGGTGCAGGATTAAAATAACCAGTAAGGGTGGTCTCACCAGTTGCGCCGGCAAATTTTCCGGTACCACCTATGATATACATTGTACCGGAAAAAGTTATCATTGTCGGACTAAGAGTTGCTGATGGAATACCATCCGGATCATTCTTAAGCCAAACGGAATTTCCTTTACCATCATATACTATCGCACAAACTTCAGGTGGAACGTTATATGCCTGTAATTCGGTTGCGAAAAACATGGTTACCGGGCTGGAAAACAAATGAATACCCCCGGAAGGCTGCCGCACGGAATACTGATTAAAATAAATGGAAACATTACCCATATGGGTAGCATTTCCATCACCATAACCCGGCCACCAGGCATGTGAATTGGGGTTACTTATAACCCACCCACCGGCTATATCTGGTTGAAATCTTAACCACATTTCAAAACTATCGCGGTATGCACGGGTTACAGGTTCCCGTGATACACGTGTCACAGCTTCTCCTGAATTTTCGGAACTTATTACTTTCATTTCTTTCTGACAGGAAATCAAAGTCAATAATATGGTCGGCAATACAAATGCTGCCAGCCAGCTTGTATTTTTTTTCATAAAACAAAATTGAATGGTAAATTATATGAGTGTAAACTCTTTACAATACTCGCTTTGATAGCAGAGATAACGAAGAATCCCCGGTTCATTTATTGATGTAAATGAATGAAACCAAACCTTGAAGAAATTAGTCCATCGCTATAACCCTTTTAACCGGATCGGTAATTTACAAATGCAATTGGTAGATTTCAATGATTGTCGTTTGTAACGGACATGATTGTTATCACCACGTAAGAAATATTTATTGATTCACAAAGCAAAATTGGTCGTTTAAATCTACGCAGCCGTTGACTTCATCGTCAACAGTTATTCTTTAATATGACTCAAATCATTTATCATTCGACAAATAAAAAGATGCCGGCGACCATTTATATTCTACTAAGACGCCAGGAATCTTCTTGTCCTTTGTGTTGTATTTCCCGGTGTTTTTTCTGTGGTTTATTTTTTACCATGGAGGGCACAAAGTTTTGCACAAAGAGCACAGAGGTATCAGAACTTTACGAAGCTGCAAAATGGTTGATTGTTATTTTTTGTGGAAGACCAGGAATAAAAAAAAAGTAAAGATGCAAACTCTTGAAGTCCACCCTCTTCATTCAATTATGTCTTCGGATATCCTTGTCCTTTTTAATAGCTAGCGGTAGTTTATTTGTCCATTCTTGTACTCAAGCTATCATTCTTCTCTCTTTCTTTTGCCTGTTTATATTCTTTTAAACAACTGTCAAGCGGTTTGCCCTGGTGATAAATACAATCGCAAAATTCATTACAGGCTTTTGGATATTTGCTGCCTTTACATCCATTGGTACATTCTTCTGAATAATTTCCGGGACGAATGTCAAATATAAATATCTTGATCACTATTACTAAAGCTGCCGTTATAAAACACCGCCGAAAAAAGCAAACGGAAACTTGCTCCTTGGTGTTTTCTTTTTTGTTGGGTAAATTTCTGCATTAGATCGCTTGAATGGTAAGATATGTCTTATACGTTCATAGTCCCAGCATAGCCCTTAGGTTTACATCAGTAAAATTTTATTAATTTTCTGAAGGTAGAGAAGGAGACCTATCAGCATAGCTAGGCTAACGACCTTTTTTCTGAATGAGTTCCTTCCCCACCTC
>JBLMVP010000221.1:0-2952 GCA_050256755.1 Sphingobacteriales bacterium
AGCGGTACAAAATTTATCATACTGTTCAAGAGTAAAAGTATCATGAACAGCATCCTCACTGGCAGCTAAATGACTGAAAACTGTTTCTACTTTGAAATAGGATTTATGTTTTAATTCCTCACATAATTCTTGTATCTCGTAAGGCATAAAACCAAGCCTGTGCATACCCGTATCAAGCTTAATATGTATTGGATAAGATTGTAATCCTTCTTTGTGAAGAAAGTCTGCAAAAGACTGTAAGATGGCGAAGGAATAAATTTCCGGTTCTAAATCATATTCAGCAATTGCCGCAAAAGTTTCTTCTTCAGGGTTCATTACCATGATTGGTAAAGTAATACCTGCTTTGCGCAATTCCACTCCTTCGTCGGTATAGGCAACAGCTAAATAATCAACTTTATGATACTGCAGCAGGCTGGCTATTTCATAACTGCCGCTTCCGTAAGAAAAGGCTTTTACCATCGCCATAATTTTTGTTGATGGCTTAAGCACTTTACGGAATTCTTTCAGGTTATGAACTATTGCGTTGAGATTTATTTCCAGAATTGTTTGATGTGTCTTCTGTTCCAGTAAACGGCTTAATCTTTCCAGTTCAAATGCCCTTGCCCCTTTCAATAAAATTGCCTCATCAGCAAATGTGATGGAATTGAAATTTTGAATAAAATCATTTAAGGATGAATAAAAAACGGCATTTGTTTTTTCTTTTTCCTTCAGGGTAAAATAGTCGGGCAACTGTTTTATTTTTTCTCCAATGCCAATAATACGTGTAATATCACTTCGGTGTAATTCAAAGGCAATACTACTGTAAAGTTCTTTATCCGTTTTACCGCTTTGCAGAAAATCAGTTAGTATGACTGTACGTTTGGTGTGTTGTTTTTGTTGGGTTAAAAAGTTGAGAGCAATTTGTAAAGAACTTAAATCGGCACTATAGCTGTCATTAATTAGTGTACAGTTATTGATGGCTTTTTTCATTTCCAGCCGCATACCGATCGGCCGCAATTGCCTCATTTTATTTTGTATCAATTGTTGGGCTATTCCCAATTGAAGTAACACACACCAGCAGGTGATAGCATTTTCTATTGAGGCATCATCAGTAAATGGGATAGAAATTTTTATTTCATTTCCCATGTATGAGGCTGTAATGGTAGTGTTGGAAGCATTTTTATCAATGCTGATGATACTTAGCTTAGCTTGTTTTTTCCTGCTCCAATCAAAAATTTTTGCGGAGACGTTATGTAAGGCATCACTGATTTCTTCATAATCGCTGCAAAAGATGATTTGCTGGGCTGATTGAAAGAGTTGGACTTTTTCTTTTACCTTTTCTTTTATATTTTTAAAACCTTCCTGGTGAGCTTCCCCAATATTGGTAAATACACCAATTGTGGGTTGAATAATTTTTTGCAGATTTTTCATTTCACCGGGTTGTGAAATGCCTGCTTCAAAAATTCCCAGTTCATGACCTTCATGCATTTGCCATACAGAAAGTGGAACGCCAATTTGTGAGTTGTAGCTTTTGGGGCTTCGTACGATATTATACCGGTCTTCCAGTAATTGATTGAGCCATTCTTTAACAATAGTTTTTCCATTGCTCCCTGTAATCCCAATAACCGGGATAGTAAAATGCTTTCTGTGATGTGTGGCAAGGTTTTGTAATGCAGTTAAAGTATTTTCTGTTGAAATAAAATTTGCATCTGGGTACCTGGTAATTGTCAAGGATTCACTAATTACAAAATTTCTAACACCTTTTTTATATACTTCATCTATATATGCATGACCATTGCGGTGAAGCGTAACTAAAGCAAAGAATAATGAATTGGCCGGATGAGTTATTTTCCTGCTGTCAATTTGCAATTGTTCAATTACAGCATCAGTACCCTGGCGGTTAAATTTGCCATGTATAATTTCTGAAACAAAAGATATGGTGTATTGAGGCATGGAATGAATAAAAACTAAAATTACAATTCAGACCTGTTATATAAGCAATGTTTTTTATTCTTTTATATCAGGGGGCAGATGTTTCTTTTTGTGATAAAGTGAATATAAAATGGAGCCACCTATGCAGGTAACAATTACAACAAGTGATAACCAGGTGGGCACATGGAAACTGAACTTTTCTGCCTGTTCATAGTATCCCAGTAGTTCCATGAAAAAAGGAATTCCTTCGGCAATCATTTTTAGTCCAATAAAGGCCAATACAATCGCAATACCCTGCTGCAGGAAATCAAATTTGCTTACAGCACCCCTTAGCATAAAGTATAGTGAGCGTAAACCCAGCACAGCAAAAATATTGGAAGTGTAAATTACCAGCCTGTCTTTGGATATACCGAAAACTGCTGGAATGGAGTCGAGGGCAAAAACGATATCTGTTGTCGCCAGAATTATTACCACAACAAATATGGTAGTGTAATATTTTTTTCCGTTGCGGATAATGGTATAGCGGCCATCCCCATCATCATGAGTGATGGGAAGTATACGTTGTAAAAATTTGTACACCTTATTTTCCCTTGGATCAAACTCTTCTTCCTGTTCCACAAAAAACAAATGATACCCTGTGTACACCAGGAAAGCACCAAAAATATATATCAGCCAATGGAAGCGTTCAACCAATTCAACACCCACAGTAATAAAAATAATACGGAAAACAATGGCCATTAAAATACCAATAAGCAGAACACGGCCAATAAATTTTTCTTTAATTGCAAAGAAATTAAAGATGAGTATAAAGACAAAAATATTATCAATGCTCAGGCTCCATTCCATTAAATAGGCACTGAGATATTCGATAGCAATTTTCTGCCCGTTTTCAAGCCATATAAAACCGAAAAAAGCAAATGCCAGTAAAACCCAGAACAATGTTTGGTACAATGCTTTTTTAATAGAAATGGAATCACCTTTTTTGCTGAGCAAACCAAGATCAAGCACAATTGCAAGAACTAGCACTATTCCGAATATCAG
>JBLMVP010000222.1:0-2577 GCA_050256755.1 Sphingobacteriales bacterium
GGTTTGTTGCTGGGCATGGGATGCATTAATGAACAAATGGAACACGGCAACCAGTAGTAAAAGTTTTCTCACCATTTTATTATACACGGTTTACTGACAAAGCTAATTTTTTTTCCTGTCATCTCTTTTGTGCCTTTCATCAATTTCTGAAATTTGTAACAATTGAACCAATAACTTTACGCCTCAATTTTTTAAATGAAGATGACTAATTCATTCATCCGTAACCTCGTTCCTGCTTTCAGCCTGCTAATATCCTGCCAATTGCTTGCCCAGACAGGAACCCCTGAAACAGAAGACAGCAGCTGGACAAAAGTTTACCGGGCTGCTCCCTCAAAAGAATTTGACCTCCTTAACACCAAACTGGATGTAAAATTTGATTTCAGCAAGGCGTACTTATATGGCAAGGTACAGATAACATTGAAATCACATTTCTATCCTTCCAAACAACTCCGTTTAGATGCAAAAGGAATGGATATTAATGAAGTGAGCCTGCTAAAAGGAACACAAAAAACAAAACTTACTTATGATTACAGCGATAATAACAATCTCAACATAACTCTTGATAAAGAATATAAAGGCGGAGAAACATTTACCATCTTTATAGATTATATTTCCAAGCCAAACGAATACCAGGTTAAAGGAAGTGTTGCTATTAAAGATGCTAAAGGTCTGTACTTCATCAATCCAAAAGGAGAAGAAAAAGATAAGCCGACACAAATCTGGACACAGGGCGAAACAGAAGCTAACTCGGTATGGTGCCCAACCATTGACAAGCCCAACCAGCGGCAAACAAATGAAATAAGTATGACTGTTCCTGACAAATATGTTACCCTCAGCAATGGTTTATTACTATCACAAAAAAAGAATTCAGACGGTACCAGAACCGACACCTGGAAAATGAGTTTACCACATGCTCCTTATTTAATGATGATGGCTGTGGGTGATTTTAAAATTTACAAAGACAAATGGCGCAATAAAGAAGTCAGTTATTATTTAGAGCCGGCTTATGCTCCATATGCCAAACAAATTTTTGGTAACACTCCCGAAATAATGGACTTCTATTCCAAAATATTAGGTATGGATTTTCCCTGGCAAAAATATTCCCAGATTGTAGTGAGGGATTTTGTAAGTGGCGCTCAAGAAAATACCTCGGCCACTGTACATAATGAATCGGTACAACGTACCCCAAGAGAGTTACTGGATGGCAACCAGGAAGATTATATTGCACACGAATTGTTTCATCAATGGTTTGGCGATCTGGTTACCACCGAAAGCTGGAGCAATATTACCGTTAATGAATCCATGGCCAATTACAGTGAAGTACTTTGGTTTGGCTATAAATACGGCAAAGATGCAGGTGATGCAAAATTCCTGGAAGATGTTACCTATTATTTAAGTTCTCAAAATAGTGCGAAACTTGATTTGGTACGATTTAATTATGCTGACAAGGAAGATGTATTTGATTTGGTAAGTTATCAAAAGGGCGGAGCAATACTTCACATGCTGCGAAATTATGTTGGCGACAGCGCATTCTTCAAAGCCCTCAACCTATACCTCACTGCTAATAAATTTAAAAGTACAGAAGCCACCCAACTCCGTTTGGCATTTGAAGAAGTAACAGGCGAAGATTTAAACTGGTTCTGGAACCAATGGTATTACGGAAGTGGTCACCCCAACTTGAAAATTGATTATGTATATGACGGTACTAAAGTGAAAGTAATTATTCAGCAACTGACGGATAAGATTTTTCGTTTGCCGATTGCCATTGATATTTATAACGGACCCAATAAAGAAAGGCATAAAGTGTGGATTGAGAAGCAAAGTGAGGTGTTTGATTTTCCCTATACCAAAAAACCAGATTTAGTAAATGTGGATGGAGATAAAATTTTGCTTTGCGTAAAAGAGGATAATAAAACAATAGAGAATTATGAACACCAATTTAAATATGCAGGAACTTTTATTGACAGACATGAAGCGCTGGAATATTTCTATTCGAAAATGAGTAAGGATATTTTCTGGGGATTGAAAGATAAATACAAAGGTATCCGTTACCAGGCCCTTGGTATAATAGCTGAATTGAAAGACAGCATGGATTATAAAGAAGCGGAAGCTGATTTGAAAAAAATTGCTGAAACAGATGATCACCGCCCCAACCGTGCTATTGCCATCTCTCTTCTATCCTATTTAGATAAAGATGAATACCTGCCTCTTTTCAGAAAAAGCCTGATGGATTCTTCCTTCTCTGTTGCCATCTCGGGCATGCTTGCCTTACAGGATAAGGATATGGACTATGTAAAATCAAAATTGCCGACAATTAAGAAAGAAGCCAAAGGTGATTTTCTTGCCATCATCAAAAAATTTGAAATTGCGTCTGCAGAAGAAAGCAAGTTTGATTCTTTGTATACCGTCTTTGACAGCATTGAATTTGGATTAGAGAAATTTGAATTCGCTGAACCATTTTCAAGGTTTCTTTACCATGTCGGCGATTTTGTCAAATTCAAAAAAGGGGTAAATGCCATTAACAGTTTCAGAAAAAATATTCAGCCGGGTACACAGGCAAGAGAATTAGTTACTGAC
>JBLMVP010000223.1:0-4267 GCA_050256755.1 Sphingobacteriales bacterium
GATCCCGCCACCAATAAAACAGTAAGCCAGAAAATAGTATTGATGAGAGTAACTTGTTTTGAAGATTGTTTAGATGAAACCAGCGACATCATAAAAAAGGAAGCCCCAATCCAGCAGGCAGAAATCCATAATATAGACAATTGCACATGCCAGCTTCTTGTTACTGTAATTGGTAATGACTCGGAAATATTAAATCCAAAGAAATTCACGAAGCCAACAAAATCATGCACCGTTAAAATACCCGCCAGCACTTGTACCGCAAAAAGTAAAATGGCAACATAAAAGAATTTATAAGTAGATTTTTGAACGGCGTCAGGTTGAAACTTTTCTATCTCTCCTCTTGTCATAAATGGCTGGGCATTGGCAGTATAAACATTATCATCTAATTTTTCCAGTTTCCCATGATAATACAATACAATTCCCAATCCGAATATCAATCCCAATGAACCAATGATACTCCAGAGTATAATAGCAGCGCTGGGAGTGTTTCCTGCAGCCGGATCAAAAGGCCAGTTATGGGTATAGCTATAATGTTCTCCCGGTCGTTCCGCACCACACACCCATGCACCCCAAAAGAAAAATGCCGTGAGTGATTTTAGTTCAGTGGAATCAGTTATATAACCAGCGGGTTTAAATGCTCCATCAAATGAAGGGTTAGTAAATTTTTGATTGTAAAACTTCACCAATTCGCCTGCCGCAAATGATTGGGCATCGGAAAGTATTACACTATTATTATTGCTGTAATGATTTGTTTTAATTTCTGTTTTAATCTGCTCGGCAATTCCACTTTTCAGTAATTCGTTATTTGCATCATTCTTCCATTGCGATTGGTAATAGTCATTCATGTATTGAGAAACACGGTGCAATGCTTCTGCAGTATAATCAGGACCACGGTTGGCGCCATCGCCAAACATGCTGCCATATTCCATCAAAGCATATTTCTGAAATACAGCTTGTCCCTTAAGCACATCATCTTTTGAAAAAACCGTTTCATTTTTTGAAGAAATGTAAGAAGGAATAGGTGGAGCTTCTGTGTAAGTATGCACTCCAATCATAGTTACTCCTGAAATACTAATTACGAAAATAACCAGTAGCGGCAGCCACCAGTTTTTTGGATTAAGCAGGTAGCTGATAAAATTATTTTTCGCCATAAAGCAGAATTGTTTGGCAAATGTAATAATTAAAGATAAATTTGTCTTTAATTATTTAATAACTCCATTATACTCCTCCTGATTTCTTATATCCTGTGCAGAAGCCTTTATTTACATGATTTTATTATTATGCTTTCTCTTACAAAAATTATCCATTTTGAAATGGCTCACGCCATTGATGGTTATGCCGGGGCCTGCAAAAATATACATGGACATTCGTACGAATTACATGTAACAGTATCCTGCAGTGACGTTACTGATGATAACTATATACCCGCGCCTGGTTTTATTCTGGATTTTAAAGAATTGAAAAAGCTGCTGTTCTCATCAGTTATGCAGACATTTGACTATAAGCTTGTTTTATCCCGGGATTACTTATCTAAAAATCCCGGCCTGGATTCACAGAAAAACCTTGTTGTATGGGATACAGAACCTACTGCCGAAAACCTGCTTATTTATATCAGCCGGCAGCTAAAAAAGAAATTTCCACCAGACATAAAGTTGAAGGCTTTAAAACTTTATGAAACCAAAGATTCATTTGCCGGGTGGACAAACACTGCCAAATAATTATCTTGCAAAAAATTATTAGTTTTCTTTATAAATAAAGTTCATGTTTTCAAAAACCACCGAGTACGCCCTAAGGGCAGTAATTTATATTGCGCAGAAAAGTTCTGAAGAGAAAAAGCTGGGTATCCCTGAAATTGCAAAAGCAATTGATTCCCCAAAATCATTCACAGCCAAAATTCTTCAGCAACTTACTTCAGGAAATAAAATTGTAAGCTCAGCAAGAGGACCCAACGGAGGCTTTTACATTACAGAAAAATCAAAAAAAATGCCAGTGCGTTCTGTACTTAGCGCTATGGGTGAAGATGAAGTACTTGAAAAATGTGTACTGGGTCTGAAACAATGTTCAGAAATAAAACCCTGCCCGATGCATTCGCAATACAAACTTATCAAGCCACAATTAATTAAGCTGTTTGAAACAAAAACAATTCAAAACCTTGCCGATGAAATAACAACCGGGGCAAGTTTTATTGGGAATAAAAAATAACTTCATAAATTTTATACTTCTGTAGCTACCCGTTTCAGCAATTCAAAAAAATATGCCTTTGAATAAACAAAAAGGAACCTCTTACGAGATTCCCTTTTTCATCTATCAGCTTATGTAAAAACTAAAGAGCTTTCAATGCTTCCAGTTTTTCCCAGCGAAGACGCATCCCTTCGTTGGCCATTGCCAGGAACTCTGTTGCTTTTTCCGGATAATTGTTTTTTATAGTAGCAAAACGATTCTCGTGATATAAAAATTCATCTAATGCAACAGACGGGTCTTTACTGTCAACCACAAAACGCTGACCTTTTTCTTTTAAAGGATTATAGCGGAACAAAGGCCAGTAACCGGTTTTAACAGCCAGATTCTGTTGTTCATTGCCATGACACATATCATAACCGTGTGCTATACAGTGACTGTATGCAATGATGATTGACGGACCGGGATAAGCTTCTGCTTCTAAAATTGTTTTTAACGCATGCACATCATTGGCACCCATTGCTATTTCAGCAACGTATGCATTGCCATGAGCAATAGCCTGCATTGCCAAATCTTTTTTGCCGGTTGTTTTTCCTTTGATAGAGAACTTGGCACTGGCACCTATGGGTGATGACTTGGATTTTTGTCCGCCCGTGTTAGAATATACTTCTGTATCCAGCACCAGTATGTTTACATTTTCTCCTGTTGATAAAACATGGTCTAATCCGCTGAAGCCAATATCATAAGCCCAGCCATCACCACCCACAATCCACATAGATTTATGTTCCAGGAACTCAGCAACCTGTGATAATATTTTTGCCTCGGGTTTATTTAATTCTTTCAGTCGGAGTTTTAATTCATTTACATTTTTACGTTGCTGAATTATTTCAGCTTCGTTTGATTCTACGTTCGTTAAGATGGCATCGGTTAATTCACCACCAGCATCCTCCCTCAATGATTTTAACAAGGAGATAGCATATTCCCGTTTTTTATCTGTTGCCAGTTTAATACCCAAACCAAATTCTGCATTGTCTTCAAACAAAGAGTTTGCCCATGCTGGCCCGAGGCCTTCACTATTTTTGGCCCATGGGGTAGTGGGTAAATTACCACCGAATATAGAAGAGCAACCGGTAGCATTGGCAACAATCATACGATCACCAAATAATTGAGTGAGTAATTTTAAATACGGTGTTTCACCACAACCGCTACAGGCACCGGAGAATTCAAATAATGGTTCCAGCAATTGTGAGCCTTTTACAGTATTACGGTTAATTCTTGTTCTGTCAATATCTGGTAAGCCTATAAAGAAATCCCAGTTTTCTTTTTCTGTTTCTTTCAATGGCATTACATCCTGCATATTGATGGCTTTATGTCCGGGTTGGGTTTTACTTTCAATGGGACAAATTTCTACACATAAATTACAACCAGTACAGTCTTCCACTGCTACCTGTAACGTATAAGATTCCTGATCTTTGAAAAATTCTTTACCAACCGGTGGCACATGTTTAAAGAAAGCAGGAGCACCTTTTAATAAATCGTTGCTGTACACTTTTGGACGAATAGCGGCATGCGGACAAACAAAGAAACATTTACCGCACTGTGAACATAAATCTGCATCCCAAACAGGAACCTGCTCAGCAATATTTCTTTTTTCGTATTTAGTCGTGGCGGATGGATAAGTTCCGTCAGCAGGGAATGCACTCACCGGTAATTCATCGCCTTCGCCGGCAATTATTCTTCCTAATACCATTTGTACAAAATCAGGTGCATCTTTAGACACAGCCGGTTCAATTTCTTTTTTACCAATTATATAACCCGAATAATCAATCAATGAAAGATTTTCCAGGGTTTTATCAACTGCTTCAAAATTCTTTTGTACTACAGCTTCGCCCTTTCTTCCGTATGATTTGCGGATAGCTTTTTTAATATAAGCAATCGCTTCTTCTTTCGGCATTACATTGGAGATAGCAAAAAAGCAGGTTTGAAGAATGGAATTAATTCTTGAACCCATACCTGTTTCTTTAGCCACTTTGGATGCATTAATAACATAAAGCTTCAGTTGCTTATGAATAATTTCTTCCTGTATTTT
>JBLMVP010000224.1:0-13231 GCA_050256755.1 Sphingobacteriales bacterium
GCAATAAGCCATTACAATGAACTGAAGAAACCGATAAGGTCAGCTGTAAGTCAGCCCAGTAAAAAACTATCTGCATTAAAGAGCAGGGTAAAGATAGTATTTTTTAATAAAGCGCCTAAAATAAAAAAGTCCCCCTAATAAGAGGGGGACTAACAGGTGTTTTTATCTTTTTAGAATTATTCAGCTATTACTTCAAACTCAACTTCAGTTTCGTTTCCGTTACCAAAGTCGATTTTTGCTTTATAGGTGCCCAATTCTTTCACTTCATCTAAAATGGTGATACGTCGGCGGTCAATTTCATATCCTCTCTGCTCACGGATGGCACGGGCAATCTGTACAGAGGTAACGCTTCCAAAGATCTTACCGCTGGTACGTGTTTTTGCACCAATTTTCAGCGGACCTTCCTTTAATTTGGCAATTACGCTGTTGATTTCGGCCAGTAATTTGGCCTCTTTCTTCTGTAGTTGCTTCATTCGCTCATTTAACTGAGCCATATTAGAAGGAGAAGCTTCAATAGCCATCTTTTGAGGAATTAGATAATTACGGGCATAGCCATTACGAACTCTTACCACTTCGTAGGCGCCGCCTAAATTATTTACGTCCTGAATTAATATTACCTGCATGATTTGTTTTTTTAGTTCCCAAGAGCCCAATTACCTTTTGGGTAACTGTCCTCTCCTTGTAAGGGGTTAGGGAATGGTTACTAAATTCTTATTTCATTAAATCTGTTACATAAGGTAACAATGCCATTTGACGGGCTTTCTTTATGGCATCAGACACTTTACGCTGAAACTTTAAAGAGTTACCGGTAATGCGCCGGGGTAACATTTTACCCTGCTCATTCAAAAATTTCTTAAGAAATTCAGCATCCTTATAGTCAATATAACGGATACCCATTTTCTTAAAACGGCAATATTTTTTGCGGGGCTTTTCAGCCTTCATCGCCGTCAGATACTTAATTTCATTTGGTTTTGCCATGTTATGCCTCCACTGCTTTTTCTGTTTTTGAAGCTACACCACTTCTTTTTCTGGCATTGTACTCGACGGCGTATTTATCGAGTGCAGTGAACATGTGACGCATAACTGATTCGTCACGCAGAAGCTGGATTTTCAGCTTCTCATTGAAGTCGGATGGCGCCTTGTATTCCATTACCCAATATAAACCGGTGGTTTTTTTGGCAATGGGGTACGCCAGTGATTTCAGTCCCCATGGGTTTTCGTGCAACACTTCACCGCCGTTAGTTTTAACGAGGGAAGCAATTTTTCTCTGTTCAGATTTAAAATCTTCGTCAGATAGCACAGGGGTAAAAATCACCATCAATTCGTAGTTGTTCATTTCCCTGATTTTTGTTTTAAAATAATTGTTTGTCCCTTTTCAATACCGGGAAACCCCAGTTTTAGTTAAGGGGCAGCAAAGGTAGGGTTTTACAGCTAAAAGCCAAGGGAGATTTTAAGAAAAGTTTTGTCGGAAAAGAGCGGGATAGGTGCTTCGCAATTACTGTGCTCACCAGGACTAAATAACTGGTTTCAAGGCTATTGATTCCTTACCCTTAATTTTGCCATCCTGTCACAAAAACTACAGTGGCATTTTTTTTGAAAAACAGTTCAGTCTAAAAAAATATATTATGCAAAAAGGAAGTATACGTGTTCAGACAGAAAACATTTTTCCCATCATTAAAAAATTTCTTTACAGTGACCATGAAATATTTCTTCGTGAGTTAATCAGTAATGCAGTGGATGCCACTCAAAAATTGAAAACGCTTTCATCTATTGGTGAGGCAAAGGGCGATTTGGGTGAGTTACGAATTGATGTAAAGTTAGATGTGGCTGCCAAAACCGTCACTATTTCCGATAAAGGACTTGGTATGGATGCAGAAGAAGTGGAAAAATATATTAACCAGGTAGCGTTTAGCGGGGCTGAAGAGTTCGTAAAAAAATACCAGGGGCAGAACGAGAATAGCATCATTGGGAAATTCGGTCTGGGTTTTTATTCTTCTTTTATGGTGAGCGATAAAGTGGAAGTAATTACCAGAAGTTTTAAAGAAGACGCTAAAGCAGTAAGATGGGAATGCGATGGCAGTCCTGAATATTTACTCGAAGAAGCTGAAAAAGAAATACGGGGGACAGATATTGTTTTACATATCAACGATGACAGTAAAGAATTCCTGGAAGCGGATAGGTTAAACAATATGCTGAATAAGTTTTGCCGTTTTTTACCTGTTCCTATTTTCTTTGAAGAGAAGCAGGTAAATAACACCTCCCCTGCCTGGACAAAGAAACCATCTGAACTTACTAATGAAGATTACCAGAATTTTTATAAAGAGTTATACCCGTTTAATGAAACACCGTTATTCTGGATTCATCTAAATGTGGATTATCCTTTTAACCTTACGGGTATTTTGTATTTCCCTAAAATCAAACAGAGTTATGAAATACAAAAAGATAAAATACAGTTGTATTGTAACCAGGTTTTTGTTACCGATGAAGTAAAAGATATTGTTCCGGAATTTTTGATGTTATTACAGGGTGTAATTGACAGCCCGGATATTCCATTAAATGTTAGCCGGAGTTATTTGCAGGGCGACCCAAATGTAAAAAAGATAAACGCCCACATCACCAAAAAGGTGGCTGATAAATTAGAAGAAATTTTTAATAAAGAAAGATCTTCTTTTGAAGAAAAGTGGGAAAGTCTTGGTTTGTTTGTGAAGTATGGGATGATGACTGATGATAAGTTTTTGGAAAAGGCAAATAAGTTTCACATAATGGAAAGTGCAGGGGAAAAGAAATTTTATACGCTGGATGAATATAGAACTGCGACCGAAGCACTGCAAAAAAATAAAGATGGTAAGCTGGTGATCTTATATACTACCAATCCTGTTCAGCAGAACAGTTATATTAAAGCCTGTAAAGAGAAAGGGTATACAGTAGTAAAATTAGAAACCATTGTTGACGCAGCTTTCATCAATCAAATGGAAATGAAATGGGAGAATGTTCATTTTGTCAGGGTAGATGCAGATGTAGTAGATAATTTGATTGACAAACAGGAATTATCTTCCAGTGTTTTAAATAAAGATGAAGAAGAAAAGCTGAAAGAACTCTTTACATTACCCGCACAGGAATTGCACATTACAGTTGAAGTAAAAGGGTTAAGTGCCGATGCTGCCCCTGTTGTGGCAACAAGACCTGAGTTTATGCGAAGGATGAAAGACATGGCAGCTGTAAGTGGCCCCATGGGAAGTTTTTATGCAAATATGCCAGATGAAGTTACCCTTACTGTAAATGGTAACCACCCTATTTATCAAAATTTATTAAGCCAAACGGATAGAGCGAAGCAGGAAAAGGTTGTTCATAATTTGGCTGATCTTGCATTATTGTCGCAGGGTTTATTAAAAGGGAATCAATTAACAGATTTCATAAACCGCAGTGTGGATTTATTGAAAGGAGAAGAGAATGCAAAAATAATTCTGACTGAATAATATAATTAAAGCCTGGTTACCCGGGCTTTTTTTCTAAGATAACTCCTTCAAGATATTTTAATTTTTTGGCATGAAATATCTCTTTAAACCCATTATTGATAAAGAGATGTTTTCCCTGCGGGTTGATATAAATTATTAAGAGGTTTCTTGGCCGGCGTTTTAAACTTTCTTCTACATGAAGCACCACATTGTTCATTATGACTTCATCAAAAGGATTGTATAAAAAAATTGTTGTAGTATTATCGGGGATAACGAAAGATGAAGCATCCTGGTTAATAACACTAAAGGAAGTCAATGGAAATTCTTTTTCTTTAGAAAGAATAATGGCATTTGTTTCGGCGCAAAATTTTTTAGAAAACTCTACGCCGATTAAATTTCTGAAACCATAATGAGCGGCGACAATTAAAACTCTTCCTTTACCACAACCAATATCAAGCAGACATTCATTGCCGGGGATTGATTTGACATAATTAAGCATTTTTTCCAGCAAATAATAATTGGCCGGCATATACATGGTGGCGTGTGAAACATCTATTCCTTCCGAAGCTAGTTTATTTAATTCGTCATACCCTGTGGTATGCAGTTTGTATTTTTTCTCTCCCCGTATTTCGTGGTATATTATGAAGCAGGCCAGTAAAGGATTCCAGTTCCAGGCCAGGTAAAAAAAGTACCGTATGTAATCAATTACTTTCACATTATGATAGCCGGATGTCTATTATTTTCAGCTGGATAGATTTTTCCCCGTTCCATTCATTTTCATCCAATGTATAAACGATATCCAATGGCCTTTTCATTTGCAGTAATGGAAATTTATCTGCCATATTAAAACCAATTCCATTTACAGTTGAATTTCCCTGCCTGACAACAAATTTAATATGCTGTTCTTTTACGATGCGGCTCCATCCTGTATCGACAATTCCTTTGGTAATAAAAGCCGGCCGCATATTTTCAGGGCCATAAGGTTCCATCTGGGTGAGAATATTGTAAAAAGATTCTTTTACATCTTTAAAATTAATTTCAGCATCAATAATTATTTCAGGAATCAACAGTTGCGGGTCAATTGTTGTGGATACAACTTGTTCAAATTTATTGCTGAGTAATTCAAATTGTTCAGGTAACAGCGTCATACCTGCGGCCGCAAAGTGACCGCCATATCCAAGCAAATGTTCTCTGCAGGCATGTATAGCTTCATATAAATTAAACCCGGGAACGCTCCTGGCACTTCCTGCTAAAACTTCGCCACTTTGAGTTAAAACAATAGTTGGCCGATAATAATTTTCAATCAAACGTGATGCAACTATTCCCACAACCCCCTTGTGCCAATGTGGTTTATATACTACAGTTGTTTTACGGTTGATTAATTTTTCGTCACTGTTTATAATAGCTAATGCCTCTTCAGTAATACTGCTGTCAGCTTCTTTGCGGTCAGTGTTATCGCTGTGAAGCATTTCTGCAAAACTCAATGCGTCTGCATCAGAGCGGGCAATAAATAGTTGAACAGCTTTTGCGGCATCATCCATTCTTCCGGCAGCATTTACTCTTGGAGCAATCATAAAAACCAGGTTGGTGATATGCATTTCTTTTTGAAGACCGCTTAATTGTTTCAGCGCTTTTATGCCAAGGTTAGGGTTTTCATTTGCTTTTTTTAATCCATGAAAAGCGAGTATCCTGTTTTCACCTGTTACAGGAACTATATCAGCTGCAATTGCTGTGGCAACTAAATCCAGGTATTCAAAAATATATTTATCAGCAAATCCAAAATTGTTTGCTAAAGCTGTTATTAATTTAAACCCAATGCCACAGCCGCATAATTCTTTATATGGATAAGAGCAATCGGCTTGTTTGGGATTAAGTATGGCTGCTGCCTGAGGTAACTGGGCATCTGGTAAATGATGATCGCAAACAATAAACTCGATACCAATTTCTTTTGCGTATTGGATTAAATCAACAGATTTTATTCCGCAGTCTAATGCGATGATTAAAGTGAAACCATTTTCTTTGGCATAATCAATTCCCATTTTTGAAATGCCATATCCTTCACGGTAACGGTGGGGAATATAAAATTCTAATAGCGATGGATCATAAATTTTACAAAGGAATTGATACATGCAGGCGACGGAGGTAGTGCCATCTACATCATAATCCCCAAAAACTAATATTTTTTCTTTATGATGAAATGCAGACAGAACCCTGTCAATTGCTTTTTGCATATCTTTCATAAGAAGGGGGTCATGCAAATCGCTTAACTGCGGACGAAAATAATGTTTGGCTTTATCAAAATCATCAATTCCTCTTTGTACAAGTATTTTGCAAATGGCCGGATGTACTTTTATCGAAGCATAAAGTGATTTTACTTTTTCATTATCGGCAGAAAGTATATTCCATCTCTTCTCCATTTCAGTGCTTAGTATTTTCGGTCAGTAGTATATTCTACTAATTGTTTTAATCCATCCCTGATAGAGTTATCAGGAAATTCTGCAAGAATAGAAAGTGCCTCACTTTTATATTCATTCATTTTTTGGGTGGCATAATCAATACCTCCATGTTTAGTCACCTGTTCAATTACCCATTTTACTTTTTCTTTATTCCTGTTCTGATTTTTTACAATATAAATAATATCTCTTTTGATTGAACTATTGCAATTATTAAGTGTGTAAATAAGGGGGAGTGTAAGCTTCTTCTCTTTGATATCATTACCCGTTGGTTTGCCTACTGCTTCATTGCCATAATCAAACAAATCGTCTTTAATCTGGAAGGCTATACCCACTTTTTCTCCAAACAATTTCATCCTTTCTGCAATGGATTCATCATTACTGGTTGAGTAAGCCCCGGCAGCACAGGCCGAAGAAAGCAGGGAAGCTGTTTTTGTACGAATGATTTCAAAGTAGATATCTTCTTTTAAGTTCAGATTCCTGGCTTTTTCAATTTGGAGTAGTTCCCCCTCACTCATTTGCTTAACGGCAGTTGAAAGAAGTTGTAAGATCCGGAAATCATTGTTATCAAGTGATAATAACAATCCTTTTGATAACAGGTAGTCTCCAACTAAAACGGCTACTTTGTTTTTCCATAAAGCATTAATGGAGAAAAATCCCCGTCTTTCCATAGACTCATCTACCACATCATCATGAACAAGGGTGGCTGTATGTAGGATTTCAACCAGTGAAGCCGTCCGGTACGTGGAATCATTAATGGTCCCGTTTAGTTTTGCACTTAAAAATACAAACATTGGCCTTAATTGCTTACCCTTTCTCTTTATAATAAACTTCATAATCCTGTCCAGCAGGGGAACCCGGCTGGATACTGCTTCATCAAATTTGCTTTCAAAAAGAAGCAGTTCTTCCCTGATTAAATCTTTTATTTCCTTCATTTTAATGAGGGGCAATTTACTTCATACAAAATATTTGCAAGAAGTTTTTTGGCATTTGGTGCAACATTTTGATTTCTAATATGGTCTTCACAGGCAGTAACGGTGGCAAATATGGGTATTTGTAGGCAAAAAAATTTGGTTTTTAACTCACTATAACTATTTTTGCACCAACACTTAGCGTATTTTAACACGTAATCTTTTAATATTAACATTATGGTAAGCAAAAAGTACACCTTATTAATAGGGCTATTATGCCTTATTGCAACAGCTTCTTTTGGCCAGGTTGGCTCTGGAGGCTATAACTGGAAAGACACTTCTCTTATACCAAAAAAGAGACTACCCCAGCATCAGGAATTCCTAAACAACAATTATGCGTTTCCCGCAAAGCCACGTAACCAGTGGGAAATTGGTATTAGTGCTGGTGCTGTAACTTTAAGCAGTGACGTATCTGCAAAATTTCCAACACTTGGTGTGGGAGTTGCTGTACGCAAGGCATTGGGTTATGTGTTTTCAATCAGAGCAGAATATTTTTATGGAACAGCCAAAGGATTAAACTGGATACCTTCTTACAATTACTCCAAAAACCCTGCCTGGCAATTAAACGGTTACAATGCTAATTTCAGAGATAATAATGGTCTCTTAACAGGTAGTCAGCCAGCGCCGTTTACCAATGATAATGGAACAACTGCAGATGCTGTTTTTTATAACTACAGGACTACAATTAATGAAGCTGCAGTTGAAGGCGTATTTACTTTAAATAATATCAGGTTTCATAAGAACAAAACCGGTTTGGTTATTTACGGGTTAGCCGGTATTGGTGGTATGACTTATGATACTAAAGTAGATGCCTTGGGAAGCGATGGTCAAAACTATGTTGCATTATTTAATGGTCTTGATAATAACAATACTTACAAAAACAGAAAAGATATCCGTAAGGCCCTCAAAGATGGTATGGACGGTAAATATGAAACCCGTGCTGACAATCAGGGTGATCGCAGGCCTAAATTATTCGGTAATACTTTTAAGCCAATTGTAACAGCTGGTTTTGGTATCGCATATAAAATTTCTAAAAGATTCAATATTGCTCTTGAAGAAAAATTAAGCTGGACAAATGATGATTTATTAGATGGCCAGCGTTGGCAAGAGGAAGGTATTGGTGATACCGTATTAACAAGAGATTTTGATAGTTATCACTATACTTCACTTCGTTTGAACTATAATATTGGTGCAAAATCTGTTGAGCCGCTATGGTGGGTTAATCCATTGGATTATGCTTACAATGAGCTTAACCGCCCTCAGCACATTCTTTTCCCTAAGCCTGTATTACCTGATGCAGATGGAGATGGCATAACTGACCAGTTTGATAATGAACCAAACACTCCTTCAGGTTGCCCTGTTGATTCACATGGTGTTTCTTTAGATACAGATGGTGATGGCGTCCCTGATTGTAAGGATAAAGAAAAAATTACTCCAACTTATTGTCAGCCAGTTGATGCTGATGGTGTGGGCAAATGCCCATGTCCTGATTCAACTTGTTATCAAGGATTAGCTAAACCAGATGTTACCTGTCATTTAGGATTTGTACCTCCAATTACCTTTAAGAAAGGTGCTGATGCTTTAAGCAATGATGCAAAATCTATACTTACAAGCCTTGGTGGCATGCTGAAAGTGAGTCCTAATTGTAAAATAAAAGTAACTGGCCATCCTTTGGCTGATAAACGTAGCCAGGCCCGCAACCAGAAAAGAATTGATGCTATTGTTAAATACCTCGTGGAAACTGAAGGTATCAGTGCAGACAGGGTGGAAGCAGTTTACGATGGTGGTGCTGGTGACGAAAACACAGTGGATATCATTCCTGAAACAATCGGTGGAGGGAACTAAAATTTTATAATAACCTTTATTGCTTGCAAGCCCCGCCCCCAGCGGGGCTTTTTTGTGATTGCTTATTATGAAAAGATTAACCACAAGTCTTTGGTAATAAAAAGGAATCGGGTAAAATTTGCCTGAAATCCTTAACTTTGCGCACTTTATGAATAAGAGCTGGTTTGTTTTATCTTTTTTAATTGTACTGGTTAGTTGCTCCAGTTATAATAAGGTTTATAAAAGTAAAGACCCGGAATATAAATTAAGAATGGCTGAGCAATATTTTGCCAATAAGAAATATAATGTTGCCCAGCAATTATATGAAGACCTGTTTACTTATTTTAAAGGCGATGCCCGGTATGAGGATATGATCTATAAATATGCTTATTGCTTTTATAACCAGGGGGATTATTTGAGTGCTGAAAATTATTTTAAAAACTTCCTGGAAATATTCCCCAAAAGCACCAAAGCAGAAGAGATGGATTATATGAGGTGTTACAGTTATTTTAAACAATCACCTAAGCCAGAACTTGACCAGAGTAATACGGTAAAAGCAATAGGTGCCATGCAAACTTTTATAGCTAACCACCCGGGTTCGTTAAGGATTGCTGATGCCAACAAAGTGATAGATGAGTGCAGGGCTAAGCTGCAAATAAAAGCATTTAAGGGAGCAACTTTGTACTTCAATATGGGTCAGTATAAAGCTGCCGCTATTTCTTTTAGTAATTTGATAAACGAATTTCCTGATTCACCCAAAGGTGATCAATATAAGCTGATGGTGCTGCGTTCTTATTATGAATATGCTCTTTTGAGTATTGAGGAAAAACAGAGGGAGAGGTATGAACAGGTGATAACTGAATATAATGATTTTGCAGACCGTTACCCTGATAGTAAATTGTTTAAAGAAGCTGAGCGATATTATAATTTATCACAAAATAATTTAAAAGCCCTTTCAAAATGAGTAAACTTAGAAAGCAATGGGGTGTTAACACCAGTAATGTTGTAGAAACAAAAAACGTTAACGACATTAAGGCTAAAACCGGCAATGTTTATGAATCAATTGCCATCATTGGTAAAAGAGCCAATCAAATCAACATTTCTTTAAAAGAAGAGTTACACAACAAATTAGATGAATTTGCCAGCCATACTGATAGCCTGGAAGAAATTCATGAGAATAAAGAACAAATTGAAATTTCACGTGCATATGAAAGAATGCCTAACCCGGCATTATTGGCTACACAGGAATTTATGGAAGATAAAGTGTATTACCGAAAAGCACAGGACGAACTGTTCAGCTAATTGTATAATTGCACGTATTTAACTAATTTCACGGCGATGGCTTAGCTATCGCTTTTTTATTTTGATAACACAATTGTAGCTGAGCAGACAAAATAATTTTGGTATTGAAATATTTTTACAGAAAAAATGCTAAAGGATAAAAAAATAATTGTTGGAATTACCGGAAGTATTGCTGCTTATAAGGCCATATTACTGGTCCGGTTGCTGGTAAAAGCCGGTGCTGAAGTAAGAGTTATAATGACTCCCTCGGCCAAAGATTTTGTATCTCCCCTTACACTTTCTACATTATCAAAGAATAAGGTGTTAATTGATCTTTTTGATGAAGAGTCATGGGCCAATCATGTTATGCTGGGCAGATGGGCTGATGTAATGCTTATTGCTCCTCTTAGTTGTAATACATTGGCAAAAATGGCTAATGGTTTTTGTGACAATCTATTGCTGGCAGTTTATTTATCTGCCACCTGCCCGGTAGTAGTTGCTCCTGCTATGGATGAGGATATGTGGAAACATCCTTCTACAAAAAATAATATTGACAAGATTATTTCTTATGGTAACAAATTAATACCGGTTGAAAGTGGCGAACTGGCAAGTGGCTTGATTGGTGAAGGCCGACTGGCCGAACCCGAAGCGATTATGGAGTTTCTTGATTCTGGTTTTTTTTTGCCTAAAGAGTTTGCTGGTAAAAAAGTTTTAGTAACTGCAGGACCTACGTACGAGGCTATAGACCCCGTTCGTTTTGTTGGTAATTATTCCTCGGGTAAAATGGGAATCGCCATTGCTAAGGAATTATACAACAGGGGGGCTGATGTAACTCTTATATTGGGTCCATCTTCTCAAACAATTTCCGATAATGGAATAAAAGTTAAACGGGTGAAAAGTGCAGAAGAAATGTACAATGCATGCGTGGAAATATTTCCTGCAACAGATATTGCTGTAATGTCTGCTGCAGTAGCTGATTATACACCAGTAACAGTAAATACTGAAAAAATCAAAAAGAAAAATGATTCCTGGGAGCTGGAGTTTAAGAAAACAAAAGATATCTTAAAATCTCTTGGTGAGAGGAAAAAAAACAAGCAATTTTTAGTAGGATTTGCACTTGAAACCAATAATGAAAAAGATTATGCGTTAAATAAACTCCATAGCAAAAATGCTGACATGATTGTTATGAATTCTTTAAGAGACGAGGGAGCGGGGTTTGGATATGACACCAATAAAATCACTATTTTTGACCGGGTAGGGCATGAGTATAATTTTGAAACAAAATCAAAATCAGCAGTTGCTAAGGACATAGTAGACACTATAACCCACTTATTAAATGCGTAAATTCAAAATCTTTTTCTCTCTAACAGCCCTATTCGTTACATTGATAACAAATGGGCAGGAAATAAGAGCAAAAGTGGCTGTAAATGCAGCCCGGATCCCTTCAACTGTTGATAAAAAAGTTTTTCAAACATTACAGACGGCACTTACTAATTTTATTAATAACCGCAAATGGACGACTGATGTTTTTCAGCCCAATGAAAGAATCGAATGTAATTTTAACCTTACGATTACCCAGCAATTAGAAACCAATGTTTACCAGGCTACATTAACCGTTCAGGCAGCAAGACCGGTTTATAGCTCATCTTATGTTTCTCCACTGGTAAATTACCAGGATAATGATATTACATTTCGCTATGTTGAATTTCAGCCAATAGAATTTAATGAAACCAACCTGCAGGGTAATGACCCAACTGCATCTAATCTTACAGCAGTATTTGCTTATTATGTAAATATGATTTTGGGTTTTGATTACGATTCTTTTTCGACAAGGGGAGGAGATACTTATTTTCAAAAGGCGCAGAATATTGTAAATAATGCCCCTGAAGGAAGGGGTATAAGCGGATGGAAGCCATTTGATGGAACCCGTAACCGTTACTGGCTGATGGAAAATATGAACAACAGCCGGTATTCGCTGATACATGATGCGTTCTATAATTACTACCGTAATGGTATGGATAAAATGTATGACGATGCAAATGGAGCCCGTACCGGTATTATGGATTGTTTGAAAAATATTGATAATGTTAATTCAGAAGTGCCTAATACAATGATTGTGCAATTTTTCTTCCAGGGAAAAACAGATGAACTGATTAAAGTTTTTTCCAAAGCTAACCTGACTGATAAAGTAAGGGCTTCGGAACTGTTACAAAAACTGGATGTATCAAATAGTGCCCGCTATAAACAGGAATTGAAATGAGGTATTTATTTTATATTCTTGTGCTGGTTGGTTTAGTAGCCTGTTCAGGCAGGCAAAAAATTCCGTCTGATATTTTGGATAAACCTAAAATGACTTCGGTAATATCTGATATTCTTATTGCTGATGCTGTTGCTAATCAGAAAAAGCTAAATGATACCACAATTAATTTAAAATCATTAAGCCCCTCGTATTACCAGAGCGTGTTCACTTTGCATAAAATTTCTAAGGACGAATTTTTCAGGAGTTATGATTATTATCTCAATCATCCTGATTTATTAAAAGCAGTACTCGATTCAGCCTATATTAACACAAGTAAAAAAGTAATGACTTCTTATTCTAAACCGGTTAAAAAAAAACCTAAATGATGATTAAGACTGTTGCTGGAGCAGATGAAGCGATAAGCGATATAAAAGACGGGGCAACCATTATGCTTGGAGGTTTTGGGTTATGTGGCATTCCCGAAAGCACTATTACCGCCCTTGTAAAAAAAGGAGTTAAAAACCTTACCTGCATTTCCAATAATGCAGGAGTGGATGATTTTGGCTTGGGCTTATTATTAAAAACCAGGCAAATTAAAAAAATGATGAGTTCCTATGTTGGAGAAAATGAAGAATTTGAACGGCAATTATTAAGCGGCGAACTGGATGTAGATTTAATTCCACAGGGAACTCTGGCTACCAGGATACAAATGGCTGGTATGGGTATACCCGCTTTTTTTACACCTGCAGGATACGGTACAGAAATAGCTACTGGTAAAGAAACCCGTGAGTTTGATGGAAAAATGTATTTAATGGAAAAGGCTTTGCATGCAGATTTTGCTATTGTAAAAGCCTGGAAGGGAGATACAATGGGTAACCTTGTTTTCAGAAAGACAACTCGTAATTTTTCAACCAGTATGGCAAAAGCAGGAGATATAACTATTGCAGAAGTGGAAGAGTTAGTAGAACCGGGGCAATTAGATCCTGATGAAATTCATGTGGCAGGTAT
>JBLMVP010000225.1:0-3802 GCA_050256755.1 Sphingobacteriales bacterium
CTTCCGTACCGGCGAAGTGATTCGATGGATATTGAAAGATGAAGATGGAAACTTAATTGGTCGTATTGCTGCATTTGTCCAGAAGAAATATAAAAATAAGGGGGATGATATTCCTGTTGGTGGCATTGGTTTTTTTGAATGCATTAATAAACAGGAAGCCGCAGATATGTTATTTGATGTGGCGAAACACTGGTTAATGCAAAAAGGAATGGAGGCAATGGATGGTCCCATTAATTTTGGTGAACGTGATCGCTGGTGGGGTTTGGTAACAGAAGGTTTTCAGCCGCCAATATACCTGATGAATTATAACCCGCCTTATTATCAAAATCTTTTTGAAACATACGGCTTCTGTGTTTTTTACAACCAAATTTGCTGGCATCTTAGCATAGATACAGAACTGCAACCAAAGTTTTATGAACAACATAAAAAACATGCAGCTACCTCCGGCTTTAAAGCGTTACATATTAAAAAGAATAAACTTGAAAAATTTGCTGCTGATTTCTGCCATGTATATAATAAAGCATGGGCAGGGCATGAGGGAAATAAAGAGATGAGTAATGAAATGGCGGTAAAAATTTTTAAAGCTATGAAACCGGTTATGGATGAGAGTTTAATATGGTTTGCCTACTATAATGATGAACCCGTGGCCATGTGGATTAACTTGCCTGATTTAAACCAGATTATTAAATTCCTCAATGGCAAATTTAATTTTTTTAGTAAGCTGAAATTTTTATGGTTGCGTTACCGGAAAGTCTGCAAAAAATTCACAGGCATTGTGTTTGGTGTAGTACCTGAATTCCAGGGAGAAGGCGTTGATTATTTCATGATTGTGGAAGCTGCAAATATCATTCAACCCAAAAGACAATATGAAGAATTAGAATTACAATGGCAGGGTGATTTTAATCCCAAAATGCTGAATATCTCTAAAAACCTTGGCGCCACCAAAAGCAGGAACCTTACGACTTACCGCTATTTATTTGACAGGACTAAAGAATTTAAACGTCATCCGATACTCTAATTTAAAAACCAATTCCTGCCTGTAGCATTAGATACCTTACAGGTGCCCTGTCTGTATAATATTCCAGCCGGTTATTTGAGGAGTTATAGATTAAAGAATTTCTAACAATATATTTTATAGAAGTGCCCCAGTTGTAAGCAGCCCTGATAGTAAACTGTGGCGCATCACGTCTAACTTTCCCTATATTAAAACCAAGACCAATCCCTTTATTGAAACTGGCACTGGAGGTGCCGCCAAAATTAACCGGCTGTATACCTAATGCCGATTCAATTGCATTTAAATTTTCTTTGATGCTGGATAAATAAAAATTGCCACCTGCAAGTATTTCAACAAAGGGGTTAAAAGGAAGTTGTTCTGCCGGCCTGAATTGCAGTACCGCATTTAAATCAAGTATACCGTAGCTGGTTTTATAACTACCGCCATAACCCTGTATGTTTACATCTGTAATAAACCTGCCATAATAAGTATAACCAATTTCGCCGCCAATCCGCACCGGGCTGTTCTTTTTGTTTTTGCCCCAGGCAAATGGATTAGATAATACAGACAATCCAATTCCAAACCCAATATTGCCCATATTATTTTGTATGGCATTTTGCATTCCTCCCGAGGGAACACCCACCTGCAATGCCAGCAGTCCATTGGTAACAGCAACATTGGTGTCTTTCTTTTTTACTTCTGCATCCTGGGCAAAAGATGTATTACCAATCAGGAAGAAAAAAATGGCACTAATAATGACAACGAAATATTTCATAAAAACATTTTCAGTTAACCATATTTGAAATTACAAATTAAAATAAGATTTCCACATCCGGTATTTCAAATTGCCCATTGATGATAATTCTCTAATTTAGCCGCTCTGGTATGGATAAATTCATTGTTTCAGCTCGTAAATACAGGCCACAGACTTTTGATACAGTTGTGGGGCAGGCGCATATTACCACTACATTAAAAAATGCGATTAAGAATAACCAGTTAGCACATGCATTTTTATTTTGCGGTCCAAGAGGTGTGGGCAAAACAACCTGTGCCAGAATTTTAGCCAAAACCATTAACTGTGAAAACATACAGAAAGATGGCGAAGCCTGTAATAAATGTAATTCCTGTAAATCGTTTAACGAAGGAACTTCCCTCAATATTCACGAATTAGATGCCGCCAGTAATAACTCGGTTGACGATATAAGAACGTTAACGGAGCAGGTTCGGTTTGCTCCACAGGCAGGCAGGTATAAAGTATATATCATAGATGAGGTGCACATGCTCAGTTCATCTGCTTTCAATGCTTTTTTAAAAACACTGGAAGAACCACCGCCCTATGCTATTTTTATTTTGGCCACCACAGAGAAACATAAAATAATTCCAACTATTTTAAGCCGCTGCCAGATATTCGATTTCAAACGCATTACTTTAAACGATACCGTTGAACACTTAGAAGAAATTTGTGCAAAGGAAGAAATTAAAACAGATAAAGCAGCTCTTCAGGTAATAGCACAAAAGAGTGAAGGCTGTATGCGGGATGCATTAAGTATTCTTGATAAAATTGTAAGCTTTACCAATAGTGAAGTTACTTATCAAAATACATTAGAGCATCTTAATATCCTTGATGCTGATTATTATTTCAAGTTACTGGAACATATGCAGCAGCAGGATTTAGCGGCCGCTCTGTTGTTGTTTGATGATATTAACCGCAAAGGCTTTGAAGGAGATATGGTGGTAAACGGCTTTGCGGAATTCATTCGAAATTTGCTTGTATGTAAAGATGAAAGAGCAGCGGGTTTATTAGAAGTAGTGGAAAGCTTTAAAGAAAAATATATAGCTACTGCCAAAAAGGTTTCTGCCTCCTGGTTAATCAGCGCTTTAAATGTACTGAACGAAGCAGAAATAAATTATAAAGCGGCACGCAATAAAAGACTGCATGTTGAATTAGCCCTCATCAAACTTACTTACCTGCAACAGGCACTGGAATTGGTAAGTGAAGGCAATGAAGTCGGTAAAAAAAAAATAGTTGAAGCAGCAAAGGCACTTGCATTTAGGGCCATCCCGCCAATTAAGCTAAAATCTAAGTTGACTGATGATAATGGGCAGTTGAAAGTAAGCAGTAGCCAGTTGGCAGCCGGTAATACAAAAAAAACAGAGGCAAAACTCATAATTGAAGAAACAGTTTCAGTAGTTGAAGAGAGCAAACTACAAACCATAAACTACAGATCACAAACAGCCAATAACCAGCAGCCGGCAACCAAACTCAACGCATTAGAAAAAATCCGTCAGCAGGTTGCACAAAATAATAAGAGCAATGGCAGCCACAGCTTACCATTAACAACAGATGAGCTCAATAAAGCATGGAATAGCTACATAAAAAAATTAGAAGAGAATAACGATCCCTCCGCTGTTACCAACTTCAAAATGGCTGAATTAAAATTAACTGAAAGTAATTCTTTTGAAATTATAGTTGGGAGTAACATACAGCAAAAATTTATTGAACAAAAAAGAGCTACTTTAATAGTTCATCTCCAAAATTATTTTGGCAATAAAAGTTTAACCTACCAGGTTACGCTTATAGAAAACAACACAGATAATGAGCCAAAAGAAAAACCGCTAAGTACCAAAGAACAGTATTTGAGAATGATTGAACAATATCCCCTGGTTAAAGAATTACGTGACCGGTTAAATTTGGAACTGGATTATTAATTGCTTTCGCTCTTATTCGGGATAATGATGAATTATTGTCTTTGGTGTGTCTTAAACGGAGTAATGAAAAATGTTTTATAATGTAAAGCGATGAATTAA
>JBLMVP010000226.1:0-23031 GCA_050256755.1 Sphingobacteriales bacterium
TATTATTGAATCTGCATAAACAACATCCTGCTGTAAGAGGTGGTGATATTAAAGTAGCTACTTATAAACTGCATACCACCCGCGATAGTAAAGTGTTTGCTTATTTAAGAAAGAAAGGGGAGAAGGAAGTGCTGGTATTACTCAATTTATCTGCTGAGCCAATTCGTAAACTGATGATACATGAAGCCATTATTGATGGAGATTACAAGAATGTATTTACCAACAAAAAAAGTCAGTTGGATAATCATTCTGTTTATGATTTGGATAGCTGGGGATGGTTGGTGTTTGAAAAGTAAATATTAAGGTTTACAAAATAAATGAATAAATGTTTGTGCACCTCACGTCTTGTTGTGTATGTTGTTCAGGCGTTTCTTCGGAGGAACCAAAAAATGGGATTCAAAGAACGTGAAGGATGCACAAAGAACAATACGAAAATCTTAATACCCCGTTTAATTACACATACTATTGAATTATATTCCGCAGGAACGTTTTGTGATGAAATGCCGCACTTGTTTGAATGATGCGGGCACCATGCATTCCTTTGGAACACATGCATTTTACTTTTAGATTAGTTACCCACAAAACCTCCCTGCGGGACGAATAAGATTTCTGGAAAAAGTAACTTGCATGAGAATTTTATAGAGCTTTTCTTCCAAAAAATAAAATTCATTTTTTCGACGTACTTGCTATTTTCGCAGCCCTTTAAAACAAACAAAATAATTCTATAGATATGATTGAATTTGCAGATAATGTATCAGGAAAATTATCGGTGAAATTAAAATCGGTGGAAGCAGTTTTAGAATTGCTCAATGAAGGAGCTACCATTCCTTTTATTGCCCGATACAGGAAAGATAAAACAGGTGGTCTTGATGAAGTGATGATTCAGCAAATACAGGAAGAAGCAAAATTTCAAAAAGAATTCAGCGAAAGAAAAGCTTTCATCATCAAATCCATTACGGACCAGGAAAAGATGACGGAACAGTTAATGAATAAAATTGAAGCTGCGTTAACCTTAAATGAACTGGAAGATATTTATCTCCCTTACAAACCCAAACGTAAAACAAAAGCACAAACAGCCCGTGAAAACGGACTGGAACCTTTGGCTGGTTTATTGTTGCAGCAAAAAGATTTTGATATAGCAGCTAAAGCAGCTGAATTTATTAATGAAAAAATTAAATCGGCTGAGGATGCATTGCAGGGAGCAAGAGATATCATTGCAGAAATGGTAAATGAAGATGCGCAGGTGAGAGCTAAGCTTCGTAAACTATTTGAAGAAGAAGCTAAATTTCAAAGTAAAGTTTTAGAGGATAAAGAACAGGAAGCTGTTAAGTACAAAGATTATTTTGATTATAGCGAAAGAGTGGCTACAATTCCATCGCACCGGATACTTGCGGTTTTACGTGGCTTTGTTGAAGGCTTACTTAGAATGAATATTGCACCAGAGGAAGAGAGAGCGTTAATGATGATAGAAGATTTATATGTAAAAGGAATGAACAATTGCAGCGAACACATAAAGAAAGCGATTAAAGATGCATATAAAAGATTATTGCAACCATCGCTGGAAAGTGAATTCAGAACCGCTTTAAAAACAAAAGCAGATGAAGAAGCGATTAATGTGTTTGCCGAAAATCTTCGCCAGTTATTATTAAGCAGTCCGCTGGGCAGTAAAAGAGTGCTGGCGATTGATCCCGGTTACCGTACCGGTTGTAAAGTTGTTTGCCTGGATGAAAAAGGAGATCTACTGAAAACGGATCTCATTTATATTCATGAAAATAATAAACTGGATGATGCAGCTTACCGTATTAAAGAATTAGTGAGCCGTTACAAAACAGAAGTATTTGCTATTGGTGATGGAACGGCAGGACGGGAAACAGAAAAATTTATTAAAGGATTAAATCTTGGCTTGCCTGTTTTCTTAGTAAATGAAGATGGGGCATCTGTATATTCTGCCAGTGAAACAGCAAGAGAAGAATTTCCTGATTATGATATTACTGTTCGCGGGTCGGTGAGTATTGGCAGGCGTTTGATGGATCCATTAGCTGAGTTGGTGAAGATTGATCCAAAAAGTATTGGTGTTGGCCAGTACCAGCATGATGTAAACCAGTTTCGTTTAAAAGAAAAATTAGACCAGACAGTAGTGAGTTGTGTGAACAATGTGGGAGTGAATTTAAATACAGCCAGTAAACATTTACTGAGTTATGTAAGTGGTATTGGTTCCACCCTTGCTGACAATATTGTTAAATACCGAACAGAGATTGGAAAGTTCGAAAACCGGGAGCAGTTATTAAAAGTTCCAAGGTTGGGTGGAAAAGCTTATGAACAATGTGCAGGTTTTCTAAGAATAAAAGAAGGCAATAATCCATTGGATGGAAGTGCTGTGCATCCCGAAGTTTATATTGTGGTACACAACATGGCGAAAGATTTGAATGTAGCAGTAAAAGATTTAATAGCCAATGAAAATTTGCTGAAACAGATTGATACCAAAAAATATGTAACTGAACAAACAGGAGAATTAACGATAAAAGATATTTTGACTGAATTAAAGAAGCCCGGACTTGATCCACGCAGTGAAGTACAGCAATTTGAATTTGCCAATATTTACAGTATGGAAGATGTGAAAGTGGGAGATATTTTGCCGGGTATCGTTACCAATATCACCCGCTTCGGCGCCTTTGTCGATATTGGTGTTAAGCAGGATGGACTGGTCCATGTTTCAGAAATTGCCAATAAATTTATCACCGACCCGGCTGAGGTATTAAAATTAAATCAGCACGTGAAAGTTAAAGTAGTGGAAGTGGATATAGCCCGTAAACGTATTGCATTATCAATTAAACAAACAGAAGAAGCTGCTGAAAGAAAAACTTTTTCCAGGCCACAGAAGTTTGACAGGAAGAAAGATTTATCAGAATTGCCAATAAATGATGCATTGGCAGCATTGAAGAAAAAGTTTGGAAAATAAGAAGTGTCTTGCACTTTTATTTGACGCATATAAAATAAAAAGCCCCGATAAACAACCGGGGCTTTCATTGTATTCAATAATTATTATTCATTTCCATCTGTTTTCTGGATAGTATATTCATACACACTATCAGAACCGGGATAAATACCTTCAATGGTAAATCCTTTATCTGCTTTTGTAATAGCAGTATTTAATTCTTCAACGCTCTTTACTTCTTTCCCATCAACCCTGAGGATAATAAAACCATCACGCATAAAAGACTGGTCACCTAACCATCCCCCTTTTTTCAGTTTCTTCACCACTACACCACCATTCACGCCATTTGTCTTTGCTTTATTCTTATCTAATGTCTCCAAATCAGCGCCAAGGTTATCAATAATATTATCTTCATTCTTCACCAGTTCATAATTGCCTACTTTATTTTTTAAAGTAACATTTACAACTTTATTCTGGCCATCACGTTTGTAACCCACATTTATTTTATCGCCCGGTTTGTAACGGGCTAATTGTTCCTGCAGTTCAGCCGCTGAAATAATATTGGCATCATTCATTTTAGTAATGATGTCTCCTTTTTTAAGACCGGCGGCAGCAGCAGAACCATCAGCTACCACATCCAGCACATAAACTCCTTCTCCTTCTGTTATACCCAGTTTCTTTTTCTCTTCATCACTCAAACTTTCTCTTGGATAAGATATACCTAAATAAGCTCTTTGCACGGTGCCAAACTGCATCAAATCACCAATGATTTTCTTTACAATATTAACCGGTATAGCATAAGAATACCCAGAATAAAAACCGGTAGGTGAAGCAATGGCAGAGTTAATACCAATGAGATTACCATCTGTATTTACTAATGCGCCACCACTATTACCTTGGTTAACTGCGGCATCTGTTTGTATAAATGATTCAATGGGGAATTTGCTCTGGCGGGCATTAATTTCCAGTGTTCTTGCCTTTGCACTTACGATACCGGCAGTAACTGTTGTTTCCAGGTTTAAAGGATAACCAACTGCCAACACCCATTGCCCTACTCTAACTTCATCAGAATTGCCATAGAGCATATAAGGGAAATCTTTGCCTTCTATTTTTATAACGGCTAAATCGGTGCTTGGGTCATTGCCGATTAATTTACCGGTATATGTTTTTTTATTACTTAGTGTAACACTTATTTCATCCGCATCAGCAATAACGTGGTTGTTGGTGATTATATAACCATCCTGGCTTACCAATACTCCGGAGCCCGAAGCCATTTGACCGGGAACAACTCGCTGACGGTTTCCATCGCCAAAAAACTGGTCAAAGAAATCACTGTCGCCAAATAAATCTTTAAACGGATTGTTTTTTTGAGCACTGTTATTACTTACCTGCTTAGGATTTGTTTTTGTTTTGATATGAACTACTGCAGGTGTTGCTTTCAGTGCCGCAGACTGGAAATCTACCGGCTGACCGGGAGTGCCACCATCAAAACCCGTATAGTTTACAGGTAAATGATTTTGACTTTCAGTTACGGAGTATTTTCCTTCATTCCATTTGGAATAAAAATAAATACAGCTAAGGGTGGTAGCTGCACTAATGAGGATAGTAAATAAAATTTGTCTGGTTTTCATCGCTAATAAATTTTCTTTTCGGGAAAATATTGTTTCAAAATTTATGCCTTTGTAATGTAAAGTAACGAAGTCTGACACAATGACTATTTACCACAAGGCCAGTTTAACAATTCATTATGAAGAGCTTCGTACTTGGTAGAGTAAAGGTAGAAATTTTATGCCGATAAGTGAATACGTTAACAAGTTGAAAAGGGTAATTTCTAAATAGCCAGAATCATTAAATTGACAACAGAAATTGCATTGTATCTACTCCATCTGCATAATCCATCAAACCAGGTTGCTGACTTTGTCCAAAAGGAACATATTCTTTGCCAACGATAGCCTGGATATATCGGTCATTTGCCAACAGGTCCTTTAGTTCTTCTTTGTGAGTATAAAATTCATAGTGTAATGTTCCTATGGGGGAGAAGATGTTTTTATTTTCAACCAGCACAATCGAATCGTTGGTCATGTAATACAAGTTATTCATTAAATAAATAGCCAACTGGTAATCGTAATTATTGCGGTATTTATTGTGATCGAAAAAGTAATGGTATTTTTTCATGGCTTCCAGCAGAGGAACAAAATCGTACCCTGCCGGAATAAAAATTTTGGTAACATTACGGCAACCCAGCCCAAAATACTGGTGTATATCATCTGCCAGTTTTTCCAAATCTGAAATTGTTTCAGTTCCATCAAGCACGGCAACAGACGTTCTGTTTTTACGGATAATGCTTGGGTATTTGCTGAAATAATATTCAAAGTAACGGGCAGAATTATTTGAACCTGTGGCTATATAGGCATCGCAACCTTTAAGTTGAGAGGCTAATTCAATTACATTAGTTACATCATTATTCCATTCACTCATCTTCCCAATAAGATGTTTCATCAACACTTCATCCCTGGAAGAAAGTTTAATGACCTGCTTATGCCCTGTTATGAAACAGCAGAGAAAATCATGGAAACCCACGAGTGGGATATTCCCTGCCATTACCAAACCCACTTTTTTGGGTAAGATATTATCATCCAGGTGATAATGTGCTGCCCATTTTTCCAGTTTATCTTTCTGTAAAAATTCACTGCTGATATTCTTTATTGCCAGTTCAATAAATTCCGGGATAAACCAGCCATTTTGGTAAAATGCATTTTCTTTAACCTCAGCCCATAGGGTATTTTCTGTGGAAATATATTGACCAATATCAGTTAATAAATTTATTCTTTGTTGTAAGTTCATATTAAAACAATAATTACATTTGTTATCAGTACTCCGTGGGGAGGACTGCAAATGTAAATCGTAATTCAACTACAAAAAATTCTGTACTAATGGCTATTAAGATTACTGAAGAATGTATCAATTGCGGTGCTTGCGAGCCCGAATGTCCAAACAATGCTATTTACGAAGGTGGGGTGGAATGGGCCATTGCCGATGGCACAACGGTAAAAGGTTCTTATACTTTACTGGATGGAACGGTTGTAGAAGCAGACCAAAAGAATGCTCCTGTAAGTATGGACACATATTATATTACACCCAACAAATGCACTGAGTGCCAGGGTTTTCATGAAGAGCCACAATGCGCTGCCGTATGCCCTGTTGATTGCTGTGTGCCTGACGAGATGTACAGGGAAACAGTAGAAACATTAATGGCAAAAAAAGAAAGATTGCATATATAATATAAAGATTAAGGTTCTTGGTTAACCGGGAACTTAGCTTAGAGCTATAAATTCTTTAAGGGTACCCCTTGTGAAAGCGGTATAAACCCGAAAAAAGCCGGTGATATGTCCCGGCAAAAGAAAAGGTGAAGGTATCTTAGCCCTTCACCTTATTTTTTTAAATTGCATACACTTGCGAAAATTGTTTGCCAATATGCCCCGTTTTATTTTTTTGTTGGTCTGTTTTTTAACAGGTAGTACAATTATTTATTCCTGCAGGTATTTTCACAAAAATGAGGATGTTGTTACAGAACCATTGGTAAAGAAAAACTGGAAAGAAATTGAAGAATTGAAAAATGTAGACGGGGAGTTTTCTGCCTATTGCCGCGATTCAGGAATGAAGAAAGCTTTTCTGGAATTTTTAGACGATAATGGAGTATTGCTCCGTCCTAATCATTATCCCATGGAAGGTGCCGATGCAC
Organism: Sphingobacteriales bacterium; assembly: GCA_050256755.1. Taxonomy (GTDB): domain Bacteria; phylum Bacteroidota; class Bacteroidia; order Chitinophagales; family Chitinophagaceae; genus AWTP1-9. The sequence goes on from JBLMVP010000226.1 coordinate 6,678, forward strand.
TGGACTTCTTAAGCCAGTTTGATGACAGGGATATTGAAATTAACTGGCAGCCAAAGGATGGCGATGTATCTTCTTCCGGAGATTTGGGATATACTTATGGTATTTACATCGTTGTTAACAAAAAGAAAAGAGATACTACACAAGGCACTTATGTAATGGTTTGGAAAAAACAAAAAAGCGGTACCTGGAAATTAGTGATGGACAGCGGTAATAATGGATTGGGTGAAAAAAAAGATACATTAGAAAGCGAAAAAGAGTTCCAGGAATAATTTTAGCGTTTCATTTTAGAATTATCAATTTATTTCTTCAATATTTGTAACTGTATAACGTTACTTAACCTTTCAATATCATGAGTCAAAAACCCAACATTGCATTTGTAACCGGAGGTTACTCCGGCGAAGCCGAAATTTCTTACAAAAGTGCCATCACCATCGAAAAAAATTTAGATACTGATAAATATGCAGTATATAAAATTGATATAACACCTAATGGGTGGTTTTATATTGCTCCTAATGGTGATAAATCTCCGGTAGATATGGCTGATTTTTCTATTACAGCAAATGGGAATAAAATTAAGTTCGACGGAATTTTTATTGGCATACACGGTACACCCGGGGAAGATGGAAAACTACAGGGATATTTTGATATGCTCCATTTGCCTTATTCCAGTTGCGATGCGGCAACCTCGGCATTAACTTTTAATAAAAGGTATACAGTAGCTGTTGCTGCATTCGCGGGAATTAACGTAGCAAAGTCTGTTCATCTTATTAAAAACGTTCCCTTTCAGCCAGGAACAATTTTTAAATCATTGCAGTTTCCTGTTTTTGTAAAACCCAATAATGGTGGTTCAAGTATCGGTATGTCAAGAGTGAACCAGCCTTCAGAAGAACTGGAACTTGCCATTGAAAAAGCATTTAAAGAAGACGACCAGGTATTGGTGGAAGAATTTATAAAAGGCCGTGAGTTTACGATTGGTGTATTTAAAAGTAAAGGGCAAATAATTACACTGCCTTTGACAGAGATAATGAGTAAACGGGAGTTTTTTGATTTTGAAGCAAAATATCACGGGGAATCTGAAGAAGTGACACCAGCCGTGGTGGATGAAGCTGTTGCAGAGAAAGTAAGAGCTGCTGCTAAAAAAATTTACCAGGTATTTAATTGCCGTGGTATAGTCCGTATTGATTTTATTTATAATGAAGAAAGAGGAGAGCCCTTTATGCTGGAAATAAATACAGTGCCCGGGCAAAGTGCAGCAAGTATAGTGCCCATGCAGGTAAAAGCGATGGGTTGGACGCTGAAAGATTTTTACAGCGCCATGATTGATGAAATGCTGACTAAAAAATAAATCCTTATTTTCCCATTTAAACTAGAATAAAAACTGTGTTTCAAAACATCACCAAACGTTCTTTTCTCTTCAATTTTATTTTCGCAGCTGTAATATCAATACTGGCAGTGCTTATTTTTTTGTGGACACTTGATTTCTTTACTAATCATGGCGATTCAAAAAAAGTCCCTGCAGTAAAAGGCAAGAGTATTGGCGAAGCAATAAAATTACTGGAGGCCGAAGGCTTTGAAGCAGAAGTGCAGGACTCTGTTTATTTTGATACTATTCCCAAACTTCAGGTTACTAAACAATTACCTGAACCGGGCGAATTGGTAAAAGTAAACCGCGTCGTTTATTTAACGGTCAATCGTGTTGTTCCCCCAATAATTGAAATGCCGAATTTGGTTGGGCAAAGCCAGGCAAGTGCAGAAATGGTTTTAAGGGCACTGGGATTAAAGTTGGATGATACCATAATGAAGCCTGATTTTGCCAAAGGTTCAGTATTGCAGCAATTGAAAGATGGGAATGAAATAAAACCAGGCACAACATTAAGGATGGGAAGCAGCATTGATTTAGTAATAGGTGCGGGGATAGAAGAGGAAAATAATATGCCAGTTCCTGATTTGATTGGTATGACTTATGCTGATGCAAAAGTCTTGCTCGGACAAAACAATATTTTATTCGGGGCTATAGTCCCTGATGCTGATGTTAAAGATACACCTACAGCTTATATATATAAACAGAATCCCCCGGTAAAAGATGAAGAACACCGGACTTTGCGAATAAGAGGAGGTCAGTTAATTGATGTATATCTTTCTGTTAAAATGCCGGTTAAGGATACAGTAGAGACAAAGCAAAATGAATATTAAAAATAATTTACCATGACAATTATTACAGCTGAAGAAGTTAAGGCAAGATTAGATGCCGGTGAAACATTGAATTTGGTGGATGTAAGGGAGCCATATGAAAATGCTGAATTTAATATTGGAGGTATCCTTCATCCGTTAGGAAAAGTACAAACTATGCAGGTAGATGAACTGGAGGATTTGAAAGATAAGGAGGTGATTGTTTATTGCCGCAGCGGTAACCGAAGCGGACAGGCATGTATGATTTTGGATATGATGGGGTTTAAGAATACAAAAAACCTTGTTGGCGGAATGCTGGCTTGGCAGGAAAAATTTGGTGCTGCTAAATAATGAAATTGTTTATTCATAAAGAAGCCGAAAACAATTGTTTTCGGCTTCTTTATGAATATAGTCAGAGCTTTCTTACTACAACTTAATATTTATGCCAAACATAAAATTAGTTCCGGCCATTGGGTAATAATAATTTTCTGTTGCTAACTCACCCCCGTAATAATAACTGTAAGTATAACCATTTGGCTCATATTTTTTATTGAACAGGTTATTTACTTGTAAAATGAAATTGGTTTCTTTAAAAACAATTTTTCTTAACACATAATTAATCCTTACATCTTCGGTGAAATAAGGATTAAGGCTCCTGCTTTTTTTAGAAGTATTGTCTAAATATTGACGGCTTACATATTTACTCAATAAGTCAATCTCTAAATCTTTTGCCGGTAAAACGCTGATGGTAGCAGCCCCGATAATGCCCGGTGAAAAAGAAATATCAGATTTGGAATAGTTATTTAATTTTTGTCCGCCATTATCATAGTCATCAATATATTCCGTGAATTTTAAAATCTTGTTTTCACTTAGTGTAAGGTTGCCTGAAGCAATTATCCATGAATTTATTTTTGCTTTTCCCTGCAACTCTAACCCAAGGCGATAACTTTTGGGGATATTTGTTCTTGTATAAGAGCCTACATCATTAATCTTTCCTGTTAAAACCAACTGATCTTTATACTTCATGTAATAAGCTGTGGCACCCCAGCTATATTGATTTCTTTGCTTTTCAACTCCTATTTCAAAATCATGTAAAGTTTCATGTTTGGGAAGTTGGTTAATACCTGCTTCAAAATCATCACGGTTAGGTTCTTTGTTGCCTAAAGAATAAGAAGCATACAGCAGCCAATCTTTATTGGTATAACTAAAACCAATTTTTGGATTGATAAAATTGTAGGATTGATTTATTTTTAAATCAGGATTGCCTTCAAAGCCATTGATAGTATGTTTTATATTCCTGTATTGAACATCAGCAAATGTTTCTAAATGATTATTCCATTTATGCTGGTATTTGGCATAAATATTCCCATCTGTTTTCCTCGCATCTAAATCGTAGTACTTATAATCTTTCGGAATATCCGTTTGCGACCAGGTAATTAAACCATAGTGATTACCATCAAATCTTGTATAGCCGCCACCAATAGTAAACTGATTATTATCTTTTTTATATTGTAGTGAAGTAACGTTCCCGTAAAAATAATTGTCTAACCAAAGCTGTCTTACCAAATCAGTTTCGGTAATAGTAGTGTTCCCAATAGTTATATCAGGCAAACCATAGTCTGCCAATGCCTGGCCAGCTTTGTATTCTTCGTAATAACCACGGCCACGGGTTAAGAATACCGCAGTATTAAAAGAAAGAGTATTGTTAAACTGGTGATTGAAAAATAACTGGTAATGATCCTGCTGGTAATTGTCTGTTTGATTGTCGTAAGGTTTGTCCGGCTTTTCTGTACCGGCAGGATTATCAGTTTTTTTTGTTTGCAATAAATTTTCAGCAACTCCCTACCATGCCTGGTAAGTTTTCTCTTTTCCTGAAAAGATATTGAAACGTAAAGAAGATTTTTTATTGATATAAGCAGTAGATAAATAAAAAGATTTTAAATCACTTTTCGCTCTGTCAATATATCCGTCGCTGGAAATTTTGGATACACGGGCATCAATCGTAAAATGATCATCAATTAAACCACTGCCGGCTTTTACTGTATTTTTCCAGGTGTTGAAGGAACCGTAAACATTATTCAGTTCACCGTAAGCCTGCTCATTAAATTCATTGGTGCTTAAATTGATGGTTCCTCCAAAGGCACCTGTTCCGTTAGAAGAAGTACCAACACCACGTTGAATTTGTATGCTGTTGACTGAAGAAGAGAAATCAGGCAAATCAACAAAATAAGTTCCCTGGCTTTCTGCATCATTATAAGGAATGCCATTGAGCGTTACATTAATTCTTGTAGCATCTGTTCCCCGTATGCGTATTCCGGTATAACCAATCCCATTTCCCGCATCAGCATTAATAACAACAGAAGGGGTTTGATTTAAAAGAAAAGGAAGGTCCTGCCCAAGGTTTTGTTTTTGAATTTCTTTTTTTGAAAGATTGGTTTTGGTGAAGGGTGCTTTATCCCCGGCCCGGATAGCTCTTACTTCAACAGGTTCTAAAAAAAGGTTTATTCTTTCCATTTGAAACTGGTAATTAGTTTCTGCCGGTAAATGAATAACAAATTCAGCATTTTTATAACCTACCCGGCTTAAGCGGAAAATATATTCGCCGCTGCGGATATTGGTTAAAATAAATTCGCCCTTTTCGTTGGCAGTAACTGCCATACCATTTACTTCAATAGTAGTTCCGGCTAATACCTGCATTGATTCTTTGTCAATTACGGTACCTGAGAACTTTGTCTGTGCGTAAAGAGAATTTGCTGTCATAAATAAGCAAATACCCAAAAGCAATTTTTTCATCGTTTAATTTTTTGATGGTTTAAAAATTGATTTGGGGTAAAAGCTGCGAAATGGAGGAGCTTGATTGTCCTTCCCTGCGCAGGCATTACCCTGTTCAGGTTCTACGGGTCTTATCTCAGCCATGCTTTTATACATAGCACCCCGGGGAATCTGTTGCCGCCGGTCAAGGTTAATGACCGTTGGCGGGTGCAAAGATAGGATAATGAAAATTCACTTTCAGCTGTAACATTTCATCATCAACTTCGTATAACAAATATTCCGGCCCCAACCATGCAACAGGATAAGAAAATGCCTGTCTTTCAATTGTAAAAATCTTAATCAATAAAAAACATAGCGATGAAAAAGTGGTTTTTTGTATTTCTTCTGGCCGGACTAGCCGCCTCGGCACAGAACAGAATTGTAAACGATGAAAATGCAGTAAAGCGGGATGTAAAATCTTTCCACGGTATTAAAGTAAGTGATGGTATTGATTTGATAGTAACACAGGGAAATACGGAAGCAGTGGCTGTGAGTGCCAGTGAAGCCAAGTACAGGGAAAGAATTGTTACAGAAGTAGATAATGGAGTTTTAAAAATTTATTATGACCATGAAAACAACTGGTTTAGTAACAACAGCGACCGTAAGAAATTAAAAGCATATGTCTCTTTTAAAGAACTGGATATGCTAAAAGGAAGTTCGGGTGCAGATATTACTGTGGATGGTTCGGTTAATGTAAACAAACTGGATGTTAATTTGTCAAGTGGCGCTTCCTTTACCGGCAAAGTAGATGTAAAAGATTTGAGTGTGGATCAAAGCAGCGGCTCCGGTTCAAACTTTACAGGTAAGGTTACTAATTTGGAAGTTGAAACAAGCAGCGGTGCTATTTTCCGCGGTTATGATTTGGCTTCCGATTTTTGTACAGCTAAAGCAAGCAGTGGAGCCTCAGTAAGGGTTACAGTTAATAAAGAGTTATCTGCTAAAGCAAGCAGCGGTGGTGGTATCCATTACAAAGGCAATGGTGTAATCAGGGATGTGGATACCGGCAGCGGAGGAAGCGTATCACGTAAAAGTTAATTTCTTTTTTTTTCAATTTAAATTATAAATAATGCGTAAACTCTTTTTATTGACAACAACAGTAATTTTCTTTGTTGTATTTGCGAATGCACAAAAGAAAGTATATGATGAAAATGCGGAGGTAAGAATTACCGGTAAAGATTTTCATGGCATAAAAATTTCCGGTGGGATTGATTTATACCTGAGCCAGGGTAATGAGACGAATGTGGTAGCGAGTGCCACAGAAACTAAATTCCGCGACCGTATTAAAACTGAAATTGTGGATGGCATTTTAAGAATATGGTTCGATAGTGATGGTGGGTGGAAATGGAATACGGGGCATAAACAATTAAAAGTTTATGTTTCCTGTAAAATGATTGATGAATTAACCGCTACTGGCGCCAGTGATGTAAACATTGAAGGCGTCCTTAAAACAGGCGATTTACAAATGAAACTTTCTGGTGCCAGTGACTTGAAAGGAAATATTACTGCTTCTAAATTAGTTATTGATCAAAGCGGTGCTTCTGATACAAGAATCAGTGGAAGTGCAACTGAATTAAAACTCACAGCATCTGGTGCCAGTGATTTTAAAGGATTTGATTTTGTAGTGCAAAACTGTGATGCACATGCATCTGGTGCCAGCGATATACAGATAACGGTGAATAAAGAATTAAAAGCACATGCATCCGGTGCCAGCGATATTTATTATAAAGGCAATGCGGTTGTAACTGATATGCATTCTTCCGGTGCAAGTAGTGTTAAGAAAAGTGGTTAATACTTTTGCTGTCAATATAAATGGCCGGTACAATAAAAGTATCGGTCATTTTTTATTTTCCAAATGCCCAAATCAAAAAATCCGGAAACTGGTTACTCCAGTTTTGCTGGTTGTGTTCACCGTTAGGATTTTGTTTAAATACAATATCTTCTTTGGAACAAATATTCTTTTCCAATAATAAATTAATGATGTCCTGTGTATCATCTATGGCATCAATTATACCATCATTATCCCTGTCAGATGATTCTTCTTTTCCTCCGGCATAAAACCAATATTGTATTTTTGGTTTTTTACGGGATGATTTTATCTTCTGGTACATAATCCTGTTTCTCTCATCATCGTAAGTGGAATCAAGGTCTTTATCTCTCCACCAAAACGATCCTGAGAATACTCCCACCTTATCAATTTTATTCGGATGGATCCATGCAATATCAAAAGCAGATAAACCACCTAAAGAAGTTCCGGCCATTGCCACTGAATTAAATTTGCGGATGGAAACTTTTTTCTTAATAAAGAAATACAACTCATCATCAACAAACGCATCATAATAACCGGCACGGCTGCCCCGGTTTTCATAATCAGGTTTGTCAGCCACACCATATTCCTGTGATCTGTCGCCGGCATGTATGCCTACGATCAATAAAGGCTGAATCAAATTTTTCAGGTACAGGCTATCCACTATTTCTTTTATTCTTAATTGTTCAAAATCCTGCCCGTCATTCATCATTAATAAATTCAATTCTTCTTTATTGGAAGGAACAGGTGTGTTGATGATAGTAAGTTTTACTTTACGTTGCAGGTGCCTGCTGTATACTTCATCAGTTTGTTGTTTAATTTTTATTCCGCAGGAAAATAATCCGGCAATAAACAGCAGTATTAAAATCTTCTTAATCATATAAAATAAAATTAAATCAAGTTCTTCATTTATTTGGCTGCAAAGCGATTAACCATTACCTTTGCGCCTCATCGCGAAGTAGAGCAGCGGTAGCTCGTCGGGCTCATAACCCGAAGGTCGGGAGTTCGATCCTCCCCTTCGCAACAAAGCCCCGTTAAGCGGGGCAATTTTTTTCATTGCAGGCTCTTGTACCAGCAACGGAATTTGATTACCTCCTCAATTCTTCGTCTGTCGCATTTGGCTTGCACTTAATTGTAATCATGAAAGCCGGTTATGTAAATATTTTTGGTAAACCTAATGCAGGTAAAAGCACCCTTCTAAACGCATTGATGGGAGAGAAATTGGCTATTGTATCTTCCAAAGTGCAAACTACCCGTCACCGCATCAAAGGCTTTTTAACAACGGATGAGTACCAGATTATTTTTTCTGATACCCCCGGCATCATCGAACCAAAATATAAACTGCATGAAAAAATGATGGGAGCTGTTAAAGGCAGTCTTGAAGATGCGGATGTGGCTTTATTGCTGGTGGATGTAAAAGATAACCTGGAAGAAGTGAATTCCATATTCGAAGGATTGAATTTAAACGTGCCCGCAATTGTAGTAATAAATAAAATTGACAAGGTTAACAAGGAAAAGACAACCGAAGTAGCTGAGTATTTTTCTTCAAAACCCTATGCTAAAAAAGTAATTACTGTTTCTGCTTTACAAAAAGCGAAACTGGATGATTTATTAAAAGAAGTAATCTCTTTTTTACCGGAAGGTGAACCCTTTTATGACAGTGAAGATATCACCGATTCAACCACCCGTTTTTTAGTGGGCGAACTAATCCGTGAAAAAATATTTGAATTGTTTGGTGAAGAAGTTCCCTATCAAACTACCGTACTCGTAACCGAGTTCAAAGAAAAAACAACCTTGATAAAAATAGCGGCAGATATTATCGTACACCGCGAAACACAAAAAGGAATTATTTTAGGAGAAGGAGGAAAGATGATAAAGAAACTGGGAACCGAAGCAAGAGCATCAATTGAAAAATTCCTCGATTCAAAAATTTTCCTGGAGCTTTTTGTAAAAGTAAAACCCAAATGGAGAGATAATGATATGCAGTTGAAAGAATACGGATATTAGCCCCAACCCTTAAAGGAGTGAGGGGAAGGTTAATAAAATCAATATTTATAAAAGCTGATAAGAAAAATAAAATAGTAAACAATAAAAATTCCCCTTTAGGGGGCTTGGGGGCAACATGAGTTTCACAGTAGCAATAGTAGGAAGACCCAATGTGGGCAAGAGCACATTCTTTAACAGGATGCTGGAGCAACGCAAAGCCATTGTAGATGATATATCGGGTGTTACCCGCGACAGGCAGTATGGTATTGCTGAATGGAATGGTAAATCATTTAACTTAATTGATACAGGTGGTTTTGTTCCGGATAGTGAAGATGTTTTTGAAAGAGAAATTCGCAAACAGGTTCGTATTGCCATGGACGAAGCCAATGCAATTATTTTTATGGTGGATGCTGCAACAGGTATTACTGATTTGGACGAAGCGATGGCGGATATACTTCGCCGCACTTCAAAAAAAGTTTTCCTGGTAGTAAATAAGGTAGATAATAATGAACGCATGCTGGCTGCCAATGAATTTTACAGTTTGGGTTTTGAACATATTTTTTTCCTTTCTTCTATCTCAGGAAGCGGTACCGGGGAATTGCTGGATGACCTAACCGCTTTAATGCCGGAAGAAAAAACAGATGAAGAAAAAACATTACCCCGCTTTGCTATAATTGGCCAGCCCAATGTTGGTAAATCCTCTTTGTTAAATGCACTGGTAGGTGAGGAGCGTACTATTGTAAGTGATATAGCCGGTACTACAAGAGATACTATTGATACTCATTACAATTTATTTGGAAAAGAATTTATCCTCATAGATACAGCAGGTATCCGCCGTAAAGCAAAAGTAGAAGAAGACCTGGAATTCTATTCTGTTATCAGGGCCATCAAAGCGCTGGATGAAGCGGATGTTTGTTTATTACTGATAGATGCTGAAAAAGGAATTACCGCCCAGGATTTAAATATTTTTGGTCTGGCTGCAAAAAAAGGAAAAGGCATTGTATTACTGGTAAATAAATGGGACCTGGTGGAAGAAAAGAAAACCAACACCGCCCGTGATTATGAAAAAGAATTAAAAAACCGTATCGCCCCATTTTCTGATGTACCCATTTTATTTATTTCAGTAAAAGATAAAACACGTATTCACAAAACGGTAGAAACAGCTTTACACGTTTATGAAAACCGCCAGCGCAGGGTAGCCACATCCGAACTCAATGAAGTAATGCTGAAAGCGGTGGAAGCCTATCATGCACCGGTAGTACGTGGCCATGCTGTAAAAATTAAGTTTGTATCGCAGATACCAACGCCCGTTCCTTCTTTTGCTTTCTTTTGTAATTTTCCTGATGATGTAAAAACCCCTTACCGTAATTACCTGGAAAACCAGTTGCGTAAGAACTTTGATTTCAGCGGGGTGCCGGTGAGGATTTATTTCAGAAGAAAATAGACGAATGAATAGTGAATCGTCAATCATGAGTATCTATCCCTTAGGTAAGCAAATAAACAACTCACTCAGTTCTTGGCCAGCAACAGGCATTATTTAACCCAATACAGTTATCTCCTCAGTTGTGCAAGGGAATAAGCGATTAGTTTTGCAGGCTGATAATTTGGATACCAGCTCCAAGAAGCCAGGTATCGGGAAAGGATAACGCCTGATGAATTACTTTACCCGCATCCGTGATTAAAAGTTTATAAACAATTGGCATCGACTATTGTTTTTTAATAATTTGCGACTTATCTTGTTTGCACTGTCCTTTCTAAATCCTCTTCCTTTTAAAAACGTCTCCAATATTGTCTTTTAATCCCGTGCTTATTTATTGGTTTTTAAAGACGTTTTATGAGAAAAGTTTACTTCTCACTTTTATTGGTATTAGCTATATTGAAAACAGAAGCTGCAACCATAACATGGGATGGTGGCGGAGATGGAGTTTCATGGAGTGATGCTTCTAATTGGGTGGGTAATGTTACACCTGTTTCTACTGATAATGTATTATTGGATAACTCAGTGGTTAATGGAAGCTATATAGTTAACCTGCCTGACATTGGAGTTAGTATTATCTCACTTAAAATTACACCAAGGACCAGCAATACTATAAAGCTATTGTTACCAAGTTCAAATATTCTTACAGCTAATGCTTTTGTTACAACCGGGACTGGTTACACAGTAACTATTGACAATGGAGGAATATTTGAAAATAACGCTGTGGTGCCAAGTGGAACTAACTTTACTATTGCAGATTCATTTAGGATTAATAACGGCGGACATTATATACATAAGTCTGTTAGTGCTTCTGGTGGATGGACTACCAGATTAGCAAAAATTTCAGGGACAGAAACCGGAACATTTGAATGTGATGTGCCGGGAGGAGGAGTCTATTCTTTGGGTACAACAAACAGGACCTTTGGAAATTTAGTATTTACAGCAACTTCAGACACTATTACTTATATTATCTCTGGCGGTAGTCCCCTAACAATAAATAATAACCTTATTATTAATTCCAATGCAACATTAAGTATTGGTTATTCAGCAGATATTTTAGTGAAAGGAAATTTTACCCAATACGTTTCCTCAGTATTAGTAACTCAAAATGGTTCCTCAAATAATAATAAAATTTATTTTCAAAAAGATTTTTCCAGCTCAGGTTTAATAAAAACAACTGGAACAAGTACTGATTCACGAATTATATTTAATGGTACAGCTGTTCAAAATCTTTCTTTTAGTTCTATTAAAAATAGTGTAAATATCGAGTTTAATAATAGTTCTGGATTCAATCTCAATTCAAACCTTGCAATGCCTGATACTTTAAATGCTGTATTAACTTTAACTAGCGGCATTATCAATGGCTCAGGTAAAACAATAACCATTCAAAGAACATCAGCTGGTTTATCGGGTGGCAGCAGCAGTTCTTACCTTAATGGGGGAACTTTCAGACAATATATTGCCAATGGCTTTGCTTATACCTTTCCCATTGGAGATAACCATTACGGACCAATAGCTATTTCTAACATTAGCAATGCTGTGGCCAATGATTATTTTGATGCTGCTTATTACAATGCTTTTCATCCCAGTGTTCATACCAATGTAGCAGTGGCAGTTCCGGCCTCGCCCACCAATTCATCTGCAGTAATGGTGCATAGCAGTTACACGGAATACTGGAACCTTGTTCATAATGCAGGTTCCATTGCATCAGCAGCTGTTACCCTTAATTTTACTGATAATTATTTTAGTGGTATAACTAATAAAGGTGCCGATTATCTAAGGGTGGCTTATTATGATCCGGGAGGAGGTCAATGGTTAGATTACGGAAATAATATTGCATCAAAATCAGTGGCAAGTGGTGTTTCGGGTTCTATTACCTCTTCAGCAAATCTGGGAAGTACTGCATTTGGAGTTTTTGCATTTGGCACTACTGATCATGCAATAAATCCATTACCGGTATTAATTAAATCTTTCTCTGCAAGCAAAAAAACAGGCTACAACAAATTAGACTGGAATGTAGGTTGCCGGGGTAAGGAACTTACTTTTGAAATACTCCGCTCAACAGATGGAAAAGATTACAGCATCATCAATAAATTTACTGCCAGTCAAAACCGCTGCAACCAGCCATTTGATTTTAATGATTACGATGTTGCAGCACAAAAAGTTTATTACCGTATTAAAATAACTGATGAATATGGCAAGATAGTTTATACACAGGTTGCTGTAATCATTAACCGTAACAGGGGATTTGAAGTATCTGCCCTGATGCCCAACCCGGCTGCGGATATGGTATATTTAAATATCAGTTCAGCTATAAAAGATAAATTGCAATTAGCGGTTACAGATATAAGTGGAAAACAGGTAATGAACGTATCCGCCGTTTTAGCAGCAGGTTCCAATATAATTCCTTTACAGGTTAAAGGCCTGGCCAAAGGGGTATATACTATTAGCGGTATATACAGTGATGGAAGAATAGCTGCCCTCCATTTTATTAAGCAATAAATATTTTACCAATACCAACTGCAAAAAATCTCCCCGCGAGGGGAGGTTTTTATTTATTTCTGTTACCCTGTTTTGTATAACAGGCTAAAACCTTCATTTTCAGCTGAAAATTAAATCGGGCAGATTAGTTTTTTACATTTGATGACCTGTCATTCACATCTTCGGGTGCGTCATTTACATCTTAGGGTGCGTCATTCACATCTTTGGGTGCGTCATTTACATCTTTGGGTGCGTCATTTACATCTTCGGGTACGTCATTTACATCTTAGGGTGCGTCATTCACATCTTCGGGTGCGTCATTTACATCTTTGTGTGCGTCATTTACATCTTTGGGTGCGTCATTTACATCTTTTGGTGCGTCATTAACGTTTGCATTTGCCGCAATTGCAGATATCCATGAAGCAATGACAAAAATTATTTTAATAATAAATCATATTGGTCTTGTAATGATTTCTGAATTGATTGCAATTACATCTGCATCCATAACAAGCATCAGGTACCCGGCAACAAGCAACCAAGCATCAAGCTAACGTTTTCAGTACTGCACAAAACTGCTGCATCTCTTCCACAGTCCCCATACTTACCCGGCACCATTTGCCTCCAAAATGTCCGCGGAACTGTACATAAATATTTTGGGCTTCCATTTCCTTTACAAAATCTTTTTTAATGGAATCAATATTGAATAAAATGAAATTGGTTTGAGATGGAATGTATTCTAATTTACGATCAGCAAATGTTGAATAGCAAATCTCCCTTGCCTTGGCAGCATTTGCTCTGCAGGATTGAATAAATGCTGTATCGTCTATCGATGCAGAAGCGGCAGCAGCAGAAACTACACTTACTCCGGCATCTGGCCATGGCTGGTATTTGCTCAATGTATTAATCGTATCAGCATGTGCAATAGCATAACCAACCCTTGCGCCGGCTAACCCGTAAATCTTTGAAAATGTTTTAGCAACCAAAATATTTTTATTGGTAACCGCTAAATAAGCTAAAGACGGTAAGCCTGCGTATTCTGTATATGCTTCGTCAATAAATACAAAAGTTTTTTTAGAAGCTTCTTCAGCAAACCTTCTTAATTCATCAATAGCATTAACGGTACCTGTTGGGTTATTGGGATTGCATACATACACCATAGTTGTTTCACTGGTAATGCTGCTTAACATTTTGTCTAAATCATGTACACGGTTTTGATTAAGCGGAATACGGTTAAAAGAAAGCCCGAAATTTTCTGCCTGTCCGTTCCATACACGGTAGGCAGGGTCGCCTGTAATGATATGTCCTTTGTTAGAGGAAACATGATGAGCTGCCAATCCAATAATATCCGATGAACCGGCGCCAAACAAAATATTATTTGTATCTACATTCCAGTGTGCAGCTATCTTTTTTTTAAAACCGGGAATATAATCATCAGGATAACGGTTAGAATTTAAATAATTCTCCATAACTGCTCTTCGTGCCATTGGGGAAGGACCGTAAGCATTTTCATTACTGTTAAGTAATATTTGTTTAGTTATGGGCGAAAAAAAAGGTTTTGCTTCCCTGGCAAATATTTCAGAAGCAAAACCTAATCCTGCAAAAGCTAAACTGCTTTGGCGTATCCATTGACGGCGTGAGCTTGGCATAACAAAATAATTTCTCTTAAGTTACAACCTTTGCCACACCTGCAAAATTTTTTCTATCAACAGATTTTTACTTTTTGTAGTCGTAACATTCATAATGCTGCACATTGGGCTCTAACTCCAGCAGGTATTTGGTATCTTCCGGGTAGTATTTTGCTATGGCAATATCATTGCCTGCAAAAGCTTTGATGCTTCCCATATCATTCCACCAGGAGAGTACAATGATATGCGTGATGTCTCCTTCCTGCTGCTGCCAAATTTGTGCACCAAGGTTTCCTTTGGTTGAAGTAAGTTCCTTAATCCCGGTTGCTTCAACATATTCCCGGTAAATAACGGCGTCTGTTGTTTTTGTTCTTCCATGCCATGTTCTTGCTATCATATAATTTTGTTTTATGCGTTTTTTATTGCCAGTGCAATCTGCCCTATGTGATAAATATCGTGTTGCATCTGCCCGTTTAAAAAAGTACGAAGCGGGTAAGCCGAGCCGGCAAAATTTTCATCCAGCGATTTATCATCCCATTTGGCGAGGGCTTTAATTAAATCCTTTTGATTTTGTTCCAGTTCCTTTACCAGTGAATTCCATTCAGCACTTGTTTGTTTTTTGGGCAATGGCGCCCAGTCTTCGCTTGAATCTGTTTCAATGGAAGCCTTCTTGTCTCCATTCAATCGTTTAACCAGCAACTCTCTCCAGGCTAAAAAGTGATGAGCAATTTCATATGCTGAGTGAGCACCGGTATTTTGTTTTTTAAAGACCTTTTTAGGATCAGCATCTTTAACAACTGCCATTAAGGGTTTGCCATAAAAAGGTTCACCGTGGTAAATAGTTTGAAATTCAGCGATGTAGTTGTTGATTTCGGTATTCATTTTTAAAAATTAAGGCTTGCAAATTCAGCTAATTAATTATCAAATAACTTAGGAATCTTGCTTTCTTTAGCAGGAGTAAAATTTTGTATCGGTGGTTACTGAACTTTTTATTAAATAAGTAACTTCATATTATGAAACTGGCAGATATACATACGCTTCATCAATCAGATTTTTACCGGGTGATAGATTTTCAATGCCATTGTAATTTTTGCTCTGTCAGTAATTCTGAATATAATAATGGCTTCTCGGTATCATTTATCCGCCGGGGTTTTTTTGAATACCAGACTTTTAAACGAAAAGAAGAAATACATGCAGGCAGGGTATTGATCTCAAAGCCAGGCTATGAACATACAACCCGCCATATTGATAATCAGCCGGACGTTGTTACAATTTTTGAGTTTAAACATTCCTTTTTTACAGAAACGATTTTAGATATTTATGGGAACAAACTTCCCTGGATTTTAAAGAACAAGGATATTCATTCAATAATGCTAAACGCAACACCAGAACTGGAATACCTGCACCACCGCATTTTTAAAAAAATTAGTTCGGTAAATTATAATTCACTCGAAATAGATGAACTGTTAATTGTGCTGCTGGAAAAAGTTATGTCTGTTCTTGGAAGTGCCGAAACTCCTGAATTAATACCCGATAAATTAAAACAGCATCATCTTGGCACCATCGAAACAGCAAGAGATTATATCCTGTCTCATTTCAAAGAAAATATTTCTCTTCAGCAATTAGCTGCTCATTGTTTTGTAAGTCCTTTTCATTTCAGCCGGATTTTTAAAAACATTATTGGTTTACCTCCACATCAATATCTAAGTTCAGTGCGGCTCACTCATGCCAAAGTGTTACTTACAGAAACCAATTCACCCATTGCTGATATTGCTTACGACTGCGGGTTTAACAGCCCCGAACATTTTGTTACTGCATTTAAGCAATACTATAAAACCAATCCTTCTGCGCTGAGAAAACAGGTGATTTAAAAAAAGCAAGATTTCTAAGTTGCCGGTATAGCAGCAATTTTACCTTAGCCTTTAAATAAAAAACATATGCAAAAGGTAAAATTATTTTTATTGATGTTACTGGCGGGCTCGCAATTACATTCTCAAACGG
>JBLMVP010000227.1:0-3760 GCA_050256755.1 Sphingobacteriales bacterium
GTCCAGTACATTGTGTTTGAAATCCTGAATTATTCCCATTACCACCTTTCGCCACTAATGCCAGGTTATTACTGATGGTGGCTGCATCTATGATTACTACACCACCTCCCCCGCCGCCACCTCCACCATCACCGTTAGCTTCATAAATACTGGGAGAATTGTTTTGATTGAATGGCTGCATTCCACTGGCTTCAATGGTATGATTGCTGCCATCTAAAGTATTGCAGCGGATAATAATGATACCTCCGCCGTTTCCACCTCGTACCCCTTCATTATTATTCATATGACCAGCCCCACCACCACCACCTAAAAAAATTCTGTTAATACCGGACGTATAACCATAACTATTTAATGCAATACCCCCTATGCCCGGATTACTGCCATCACAGAATAGACCGGTTTGTGAACCTCCGCTACCCCCGCTTCCATAATTGGCACCACCTGCTCCCCCTGCATTATGATTATTACCACCACCACCACCATTTGCTAGTTTTCCTTTACCATATTCTTTGCCCAAAATATAATTTGTAATCCCTTCTCCTTTATTTCCCGCAGAGTTATTATCATTACTCAGAAATCCATTATAATAATCGGGAGAACCAAAAAAACTGCAATTTGCACCATAATTATTAAAAGTACCACCGCCAAAACCTTTACCACTCGCACTAATACCGCTGTTTAATGTAACCGTACCGCTTGCTTCCAGTGCAAGTACACCACCCGTTCCTGTTGTGGCATCCCAGGTTTGAGCCTTTAATGTATCTGTTATTGTTACATTAGTATACTGCGGCACTTTTACCAGTTGCAGGTAAGTGTTGGCGTCATAGGTATTAATAAGATTGGTTTTAAATAAAACAGTATCATGGTATAAACCGCAGATGGTAGCAAATTCATATAATCCGGTATTGTTGATAGATGTGATATTACCAAAAGATGAATTATTGCTAGAGCTTACGGCAGCGCCTTTCATTTGAATAATAATAACCCTGTCGTTATTAGTAAGTCCGGCAATACTATTAAGTTTGGCCCTGTTTGTTGGTACATCTATTGCCAGTACTTTGTAATAAGAATTAATAATACCCGAAATATTTTGTGCTTTTATATGTGTACTTACAACCGTAAGTAAAAAAAGTAAAGAAAAGCAAATTTCTTTTTTTATACAGGTGGAAAAAGCAGGATAATATTTTTTTATAACAGAAAACATTTCATTGGTTAGTAGTTACTAAAAAGTATACTTTAAAAAGATAATTTTCAACCCATAAAAATATAACACCGTTCATCATTGTGCAAGGCATTTATTTCTTTTATTTTAAAGGTTTAAATAAGTGTAAGTCCTTAATACTAAGAGTCTTGAATATGAATGTAAAGCAGCTTACAAGAAAATGAAATTTATGTATTTCACTTTATCCGCTGTTTTCCTCCATTCACCCCATAAAATTGGCATTTCACAGAACATCACATTTTCTGCTGTAACATTCCGGTATAAGTTTGCGTCACATTAACAAAAACCAGATCTATGCACAAATTGATTGTAATGGTGATTGGCTTATCAGGATGGATATTAACATCAGCACAAACAGCTAACACTGAAAAAGGAAAGATAACCGGTAAACTGGTTAACACAGACGGAAAAGCGATTTCATTTGCCACCGTAAGTTTACAAAGAACACAGGACACTTCATTGGTAAAAGCAGTAGTAAGTGATAAAGAAGGTTTGTATGAACTGGAAAATATTGCTTACGGCAGTTATTTAGTGGAAATAAGTTCTGTTGGTTTTGAAAAAACAGTGAAACCCCTTACAGTAGATAAAAAAGAGGTTTCCCTGAATGCAACATTAAAAACCGGTGCAAAAACACTGAATGATGTAGTTGTAAAAAGTAAAAAGCCCCTGATTGAAGTAAAAGCAGATAAAACTGTTTTTAATGTGGAATCCAGCATTACCGCACAGGGAAGTAACGCACTGGAATTATTATCTAAAAGCCCCGGTGTGTTAGTTGACAACAACGAAAACATCAGCGTTAAAGGAAAAACAGGCGTGAAAGTGTATGTAGATGGAAAAATGATGCAGTTAGATACCAAAGATTTGGCTGCTTATTTAAAAAGCATCAACAGCAACGACATTGAAGCTATTGAAATGATAACTAACCCCAGCGCCAAATACGACGCCAGTGGTAATGCAGGTATCATTAATATCCGTTTAAAGAAAAACAAAAAATACGGGACCAATGGTTCTGTTAACTTAGGTTATGTACAGGGTATTACTCCAAAAGGAAATGGTTCTGTTAACCTGAACTACCGCGATAAGAAGATCAACCTCTTCAGCAACGCAGGTGGTAACCTGGGTAAGTATGAAGATAATATTGACTTATACCGCATACAGGGTGACAGCATCTTTGATCAAAAAGGAAGAAACTGGTATAAAGACAAATCACTCAACTTTAAAGCAGGCGCTGATTTGTTTGTTGATTCCAAAAATACGTTTGGGATAATGGCTACGGCTAACTTCAACGACAATAACTGGAACAGTGTAAGTAATACACCTATCTATTACAAACCTACCGGTGCATTTGTAAAGAAGTTAACAGCTTATAACAATATTCCCGGCAGCCGTACCAATGCCAATTTCAATTTCAATTACCGGTTTGCAGATACAGCAGGTAAAACGATTAACGTAGATGCTGACTATGGTTTGTTCCGCGGAGCTGCCAGAAGTCTTCAGCCTAATAATTATTACGCTCAAAACGGCGATTTACTTTACCAGTTAATTTACCGCAACAACACTCCAACTGATATTGACATTTACACCATTAAAGCAGATGTGGAAATCAATAAATGGAAAGGCAAATTAGGTTATGGTGCTAAATCTGCTTATGTAAGAACAAATAATACTTTTGATTTTTACAATGTGGTAAACGGTGATGATGTAAAACAATTAAGTAAGAGTAACAGCTTTCAATACAAAGAATATGTTAGTGCAGCTTATATTAACTATAACCGCCAGTTAAATGCTAAATGGGGTTTACAGCTTGGTGTAAGAGCAGAGCAAACCAATAGTGAAGGCACGTTGACAAGAGCAGATGGACAGCACCAGAGTGATGATAAAGTAAAGAGAGATTACCTGGATTTATTCCCAAGTGGTGCATTAACATGGACTGTTGATAAGAAGAATACTTTAAACCTTACTTACAGCCGTCGTATTGACCGCCCAACTTACCAGGATTTGAATCCATTTGAAAATAAGTTAGATGAACTAACCTATCAAAAAGGTAATGCGTTCCTGCGTCCCCAGTATACTGATAATGTTGAACTGACTCATACTTTCATGGGCTTTATCAACAGCACACTCAGCTACAGTCATGTAAAAGATTATTCTACCATGATTACTGATACGGCCAACAAGAATGCAACCTTTATACAACAACGCAACCTTGCCAAACAGGAAATATTCGGAATCAGCATTGGTGCACCATTACCTATTGCTAAATGGTGGAATGGTTATGTAAACCTGTGGGCAAACCGCCAGCAGTTTAAAGGTGAGTTTAACGGTGAGAAATTAAATAAAGGTTATAATCTTTATGGGCTGTACATGCAAAACACCATTACCATTTCAAAAACCAAAGGACTGAATGGTGAAATCAGCGGATGGTACAATGGCCCAAGTGTATGGGGTGGTACCTGGAAAGTAAAACCAATGGGTGGTTTTGATTTAGGATTACAAAAGAATATCCTCAAAGGTAAAGGCAGTGTTAAAGCTTCTGTT
>JBLMVP010000228.1:0-6596 GCA_050256755.1 Sphingobacteriales bacterium
AATCATTACCGCAACGGTCGCAAATAAACTCCAATGTTCCACCCACTTCAAAACGCAGCATCATAAATGCCTGCTGTTTATCAAGGCTGAGTTTTACATGTGCCTTACAGTTTTTAAAATCCTGTTCCCCAAAAGCTGAAAAGAACTTATCGTCAAGCTCATAGTTAAACTCATGAACACCGGGTTTTAACCCCACAAACGCTATTTCATAATCTCTACGGTGGTTCATGACGGTTTTTAAAGAGTTTGCAAAGGTAAGGCAAAGGAATGAAAAATTGAGGATTGAAAAGAAGAAATTTTATAGCCTTTGAATATGAGAAGAGTTTATTTAACCGGCTGATGTGCAGGGATTTGGCCGTAAAAGCGACACCCCATTCAAAGTTTGTTTTACTATTGAGCCAAAAGCTGCTATTTTTAAAACTGAAAACCCTTTGGATGAAGCGGAGAAAAGTACTGAAGATTTCTTTCCTTATTTTATTAGTGGCATTGGTTGTCTCGATTAATATTATTTCTAATTATAAAGACTGGATTGAGCATAACTATTCCACTGTTATTTTCCCAAAAATTTCCCAACTATTCCGAAGCTTGTTTGGATGGTCCCCGATAAGTATTGGTGATCTGCTTTACCTGGGTGCCGGTATTTATTTAGTGGTAAAACTTTCCCAATTTGTTTATAAGCTAATTAAAAGGAAAATCAGCGGACGCAGTTTTCTGGACTCCGTTGGAAAATTAACTGTCATCTTTCTTATTATATATGTATTGTTTAACATCAGTTGGGGGCTAAATTATAACCGCAGGGGAATGGCTTACCAGTTAAAGCTGGACGTACAGAAATATTCACTGGATGAACTAAAAGAGCTGGATTCAGTCTTGTTACAAAGAGTAAATACATCGAGAAACGCTTTAGGTGAACTGGACATCCATCAACTAAAAGCGAGAGAAATTTTTAACCGTGCCAAGGAAGCATATGTTCATTTAGATGGGGCATTACCCATTATACAATATAAAAGAGGGAGCATGAAGCCGGCTATTTGGGGGAGGCTGGGAAATTATTTTGGGTTCCTGGGTTATTATAATCCATTTACGGGTGAATCTCAGATTAACACTACTATTCCAAAATATATGTGGCCTTTTGTTGCCTGTCACGAAATAGCACACCAGGTAGGATATGCCAAAGAAAACGAAGCCAATTTTGTGGGTTATCTCGCAGCAAGAAAATCATCTGATACTTTATTACATTACTCATCCTACATGGATATGTTTTTATATGCCAATACTGAATTGTATTTCCAGGATTCATTAACTGCGAGAACCAACTTTAAAGCGATGGTTCCAAAAGCCAAAAAAGATTTGAAGGAGTTTTTTAATTTCCGCAACCGCACCAGAAATCCTGTTGAACCTTTTGTCAACACTTTTTATCACTATTTCCTTAAGTTTAACAGCCAGCCTAAAGGCATTGACACTTATAATGAAGTAACGGGCTGGTTAATTGCTTACCGTAAAAAGTTTGGCGAAGATGCCCTGTAACCAGGTTATTAGTGTGCTGTATTCGCCAGGTTTTTTCTCCATGAGTTAGCAACACCCGGGGTTTCTATTGCTATTACTTAAGCTTATGTATACGGTAACTACAGGGTAAACCTGACTTTATATTAAGGTATTAACGAAGGATGGACGAAGGATGAACGAAGGATGCTTGCTTTTACCGGGAATTTTCAGTAGCTTAGGGATAAATAAACATAACTTATGGCAAGGGCAAATAATTCTTTATTACTGCATAAAGTGCGGGGTAAGATAGGCGACCAGATCGTGGTAAAGCAATATGGCAAGAAAACCGTGATCAGTAAATACCCGGATATGAGTAGCGTAAAGCCAAGTAAACCACAGAAAAAGCAACGGGGGAAGTTTGGTAAGGCGGTGGCGTATGCACAGGAGATATTGTATAACCCTGTAAAAAAAGCCGCTTATAGCCGGAAGTTGAAGAAAGGTGAGGATGTGTATCATTATGCGATGAAGGAGTTTTTTGCGAAGCTGGGTTGATTTGGTGATTTGAAAATTTGAAGATTTAGTGATGGGGCCTGTGCATCGATTAGGATAATAGGATAATATGTAATCGTTGCCGCAACCTTATGGCAACCTCTAATTGCTTTTTTTGTTTGGTCAAAAGAAAGTAATCCCGCAATGCTGCAGGACAGGCTGAATTCCGATGCAGCTATATTGAGCTTACGTGCTACTGTGGCTTGAGCTAATTAATTTTATTGTGGATGGTGTAATTGACAGCGTAGGGGCAACTTACCTGAGTGTCGGGAGCTTGCTTTTTTATGAGCAGGTGTTAAAAACGGGAATTTATACCTGTATGGCCTGATATTTGGTGTTTGGCAGGGGATGCTGGTTAGCAAAACAAGGATATTTCTATTCTTACTAACGATAAAGCAACGCAAACGGATAAGCCGGCATCTTTTTGTAGATAACCAATTTTAAATAAAACAACACCTGTATGAGCAATCTGAAAAAAACTACCGGCATCCTTGCTGTTGTGGCGCTGTTTGTTATTTTCCTTCTTACAGCCTGCCGAAAAGAAAATTCCGCAGTACAAACCCAAACTGCCAAAAAGCTTTCGGTTTATCTTACTGATGATCCCTGTAATTATGATTCGGTATTTATAGACATCCGTTATGTGGAAGTAAAAGTTGACACCAGTGAAGAGCATATGAACGATGATCATTTTGATGACCAGGACGGCGACCAGGATGATGACCATCATGACCATGACCAGTATGGTAAGTGGGACACTCTCAATATTAAAGCTGGGGTGTACAATATTATGGCGTTAAGAAACGGCGCAGATACCCTGCTGGGTACTGCCAATTTACCTAAAGGAAGCATCCGTAAAATAAGAGTTACACTGGGCACCAATAACCGTGTAGTAGTGGCGGGCATCAGCCATCCGCTTAACCTTTATCCCGGCACCAATAATTATGTGTATATAAAACTGGGTGACGGAGATTTAGATGAAGACCATCATAACAACCAGGTCAATGTATGGCTTGACTTTAATGTATGCGAATCCATTGTGTCCGATAATGGTCAGTATTACCTGCGACCAATTATTAAACCTTTTGGCAGGGAAGAAACCGGTGAGATTGAAGGAAGGGTATTACCTAATGATGCAGAAGCAATGGTAAAGGCCTACAATGACAGTGACTCAGCTATAGCTAAACCGGAAGAAGATGATGGTGAATATAAAATAGAAGGATTAACACCCGGAACCTATAGCCTGTTATTTAAAGGAGCTAATGGTTATAAAGATACCCTGCTCACCAATATACAGGTGCAGAAGGGTGAAGAAACAAAAGTTCCGCTTATTACTTTAAAGAAATAGCCTGCAGTAAATTGAAGTATACAACAGGCCGCCCTTACGAGGCGGCCTTTTTTAATACCAAATTTTTTGTTTATGTTTAGACTAACCGGGACTTTTGACATACTGGCCTGGTGCATTTTTTTACCGCAGATGCGCAGACTGGATTGCTGGTCAGCGACCAGCAATGGCGGGAGAAAGAGTATAAATAATCCTGTTAAGCCATTCATCAATACCTTCTATCATTATTTTTTTAAGTTGAACAGTCAGCCCAAAGGATTGGATACCCATAATGAAGTAACGGGTTGGTTAATTGGTTATTTAAAAAAGTTTGGAACGGAATCTTTATAGTTATTCCAAACTTTTCCAAATCATATTTGTTGGTTAAAGATGAGCAACACAATCAAATTAATTATAGCAATTGCCATTCCATTAGTTATTGGTTTTACGGGTGGAGGACTTACAGTATCCGAAATTCCTGGCTGGTATGCAAAGCTTAGCAAACCATCCTGGCAACCACCAAATTGGTTATTTGGCCCGGTATGGACAACTTTGTATATACTAATGGGAATTGCTTTCTATTTAGTATGGAAAGCAAAGGTGAAGCAAGCTGTAAAACAAACAGCGATTGTATTATTTGCGGTACAGATGATATTAAATTTCTTCTGGACTGTCCTCTTCTTTAATCAACATCAGACAGGTTGGGCAATGTTGGAAATAATAATATTATGGATATTTATTTTGCTGACTATATTTTCTTTCAGCAAAATAAATAATACTGCTTCGTGGTTGTTAGTACCCTATATAAGTTGGGTAAGCTTTGCCATGATATTAAATTATACTATCTGGAAGTTGAATGGTTAGAACTGATTCTTCCACATCATACTTTCGATGGGCTTATCAGGTTGTCCGCTATATTTGGCATTTTTCTTTTCATTGTATTTTACTTCAATCTCGCCATCAACAGGGAAATAAATTAATTGTCCAATGGGCATTCCTTTATATACTTTTACCGGTTGTTTCACCGAAATTTCCAGTGTCCAGTTACCACAAAAACCAACATCACCCTTTCCCGCCGTAGCATGAATATCTATGCCCAACCGACCTGTTGATGATTTGCCTTCTAAAAAAGGGACATGAGCATGTGTTTCGGTGTATTCTTGTGTAACTCCCAGATAAAATATATGCGGATATAAAACAAAACCTTCTTCAGGAATTTCAAAGTATTCTATCTGGTTATGTTTTTTTGCATCCAGGATATGTTCTTTATAAGTAGCTAACCATTTGCCCAGGTGCACATCGTAGGAATTACTTCCAAGGCATTCCCGGTCATAGGGTTCAACTTTAATGGTTCCTTTTTCTATCTCTTCCAGGATGCGTTTATCAGATAAAATCATTTCTACTTTTATTTAATTTATTTTCGGGTTTCGAATATAGAATATAGATTTTCAAATGCCGCTGATTTATCAACATCATATTAACGGGGACACAAAAATAGCGATTTGGCATATTGCCGAAACAGAAGAATATTTCCTTAAAAAAGTTCCCCTAAAAAAAGATGTATCGCATCCGCATAAACGTTTGCAGCACCTGGCGGGGCGTTACCTGCTTCCAGCTTTATTTGCCGATTTTCCATTAGAAGAAATTTTAATTGCTGATACAAGAAAACCGTTTTTGGAAAATGAAAAATATCATTTCTCTATTTCGCATTGCGGTGATTTTGCGGCGGCTATTGCCAGCAATAAAAACAGGGTGGGAGTGGATATTGAATTAATCACTCCAAAGATTGAAAGAATAAAACATAAATTTTTGTCTGTGGATGAATTAGCGTTTATTAAACATCAGGAACCGGTAAAGGAAAAATTAAATATACTCACCACTGCATGGAGTATAAAAGAAGCGGTATTTAAATGGCATGGGAATGGTGAAATGGATTTTATAAAACACCTGCAAATTCAACCTTTTTTATTTAATAACGAAGGGGGAACAGCGGAGGTGCGGTTTTTAAAAAATGAGGACAGGTTATTACAACTGCATTACCGCCACTTTGATAGTATTGTTTTGGCCTGGGTGCTCAGTTAAGAGAGCACAGGGTTTGCTGCATTGAGCGGATTTAAATTTAATATATTACAAATGGAATCGAACAGCTGCGGATAGAGTGATCTTAGTTTGCCGGGGTTCTCAAAAAATATTTCAATACTTTCTGCCCAGAATTCCTGGAAATTCCTGGTAGCATATTCAGAGTATAGCCCGTCAATACACTTTTCAATGGCAAAGGCTTCATCAAAAACTTTGCCGGCACGGGGAAAACTATCAGCAAAGACTTCGTCGGCTCCTATTTTGTCAATCATGTTTTGATAGTACAGGGCATGTGCCATTTCATGCAGTCCTACATTCGTATTATCATCATGTTTTTCCAATCCCTGTAAAAAATGTTTCCAGGAGATATTGATGGTATGACCCGAAACATTTCCAATAAGTACCCGTAACGGACTCAAACCAATGAACGCATCCGGATAAATATGTATTTCATTAAAACAGGGAAGCAGGTATTCCTTTAATCCAAAAGTAAGCTGAACTGCAGTTGCCGAAATTAAGATCGGCATTTCCTGAAAGCCCTTCTCATCGTGAATGATAAATCGTTTATTATGTATAAAATGATTCACTCTTTCTATGAATATATCCTGTTGTGAACCGGAAAGCCCGGTAAAGAATATATTCCTTTTGTTAAGAATACAGACATACTCTTCAGGGGAGAAATGAAGCGACTGACCTTCATATAATAAATGGGGAAGCTGCGGGTTGAGTGAAAGAAGGGCACTGTTATGATAATGATAGTATGACCTGCCAACTCCTTCTGTATCTTTTGGTATTAATTTAAAATCGCCTCCCAAGATCTTTTCCAATGGCTTTTTAACAAGCTTCAGGAAGTATTTTTTTCCGGGCCTGGTTTGTAATACCAAGAGCATTACAATTAAAATGAAAAAGAAAACATCCAGTACAAAAGGAGATATCATAGCGTTACGGTGTAACACTAAAATACACATCTGTTTTTATTATGTCAATAGGGGAGCAGAATTATCATCCAGCAAATCCAGGTCAATGGCCTCCATGCCGGATATACCTTCAATGGAACCCCGGATATGTGCAGCATTCAACAGTACTTTTTCCAGTTGTTTCTCCCTGGCCTTCCATAATTTTTCCATGGCATCTCTTTCTTTTTGTATAGAAAGTTTCATGC
>JBLMVP010000229.1:0-3877 GCA_050256755.1 Sphingobacteriales bacterium
AATATTTCAGGAAATTTCTGAATAGAAGGAGGATGCGAAACATAAGGGTTTAAATAATTAATATATAAAGGGCCTGCCATTAGTTGGATTTGTTTTGATACATTTCACTATAAACTTTCGCCCTTGTTCCTGTCACCACGAACACAATTTTTTAAGCTATTATATATGCTCATCACCCCTTCTTCAAAAATTCCTTTATTGCATAATGATGCTCCTTTTGCCCCTTCTTCACTTTTTTGATATAAGCAGCTTTCTTTACACGGTCTTTTAAAATAGTCTGTGCATAGCTTACAGCATCCGCAAAACTTTTTCTTTTTTTCTTTTGCAGTTTACCCGGCTTTATATTACTCATATCCGGGTGAGCCGTAATCACGGTCTTATTACCATACTGTTTTACCACTATCTGCTTCCCTATCTGCCCCTTTACCTTGATTCAGTAACAAACTGTCTTTTCCATTGGTAATAAAGGATGTTATTAGCGATCCTAAACTAATGGTTATTCTCGGCAAATGCATTCATCCTTCGTCCATCCTTCGTTCATCCTTCGTTAATACACTCCATAATCTTAATAGATACTCCCGGTCTGTCCCATAGATTAAGCCTGTTCAATTCATCAACTCATCTCTAAATTTCCAAATCACCAAATCAACTTCCACCTCCTTCTCCCATTTCAAAATTGCCCATTTGTCAAATTGTCAAATTTCCCCTTTCTCCCCTATCTTTGCCCACCTTTAAAATCAACCAGATTAAGAACAACTGTATATGGACAAATTGATTTATCTCGTCCCGGTAATGGGTATTATCGGATTGCTGTACACTCTCGTAAAATTTAACTGGGTATCTAAACAGGATGCAGGTACCGACCGTATGAAAGAAATCAGCAATTATATTGCTGAAGGTGCCATGGCTTTCCTAAGAGCTGAATGGAAGATACTCGGCTATTTTGTGGTTATCGTTGCCATACTGCTTATAATGATGTCCCGCAGCAACCCTCACTCCGACTGGGTTATTGCTATTGCTTTTATTTTCGGAGCAGTGTTTAGTGCAACAGCTGGCTTTATTGGAATGAAAGTGGCTACAAAAGCCAATGTACGCACAGCTCATGCAGCCCGTACCAGTTTAAGTAAAGCATTAAATGTTTCTTTTACCGGAGGTTCAGTAATGGGGCTGGGTGTAGCTGGCCTGGCTGTGCTTGGTTTAGGAAGCTTGTTTATAATATTAAAAGGATATTTTGGAGCAACTGTTGTTGACAGTGATGAAATGCTGAAAACAATTGAAGTGCTCACAGGATTTTCACTGGGTGCTGAATCAATTGCTTTGTTTGCCCGTGTGGGTGGCGGTATTTATACCAAAGCTGCTGACGTAGGTGCTGACCTGGTTGGTAAAGTGGAAGCCGGTATCCCGGAAGATGATCCACGTAACCCCGCAACGATTGCAGATAATGTTGGTGATAATGTTGGTGACGTTGCCGGTATGGGTGCTGACTTATTTGGCTCTTATGTAGCAACTGTTTTAGCAACAATGGTATTGGGACAGGAAACAAAATCTGTAGATGCATTTGGTGGGTTGGCTCCTATTTTATTGCCGATGCTGATTGCAGGAACAGGAATTTTATTTTCTATAATAGGAACTTTATTTGTTAAGATAAGTGAATCAGCTGCTATCAGTACTGATGTGGTGCAAAAAGCATTAAACATGGGTAACTGGGGCTCAATTATTCTTACGGCTATTGCATCTGTTGGTTTAGTATATTTTATTTTACCTGAAACAATGGTACTTCGTGGAATAGAATTTACTAAATGGGGTGTGCTTGGAGCTATCGCAGTTGGATTGGTGGTGGGTACATTAATGAGCATCATTACTGAATACTATACTGCTATGGGCAAACGTCCGGTAATGAGTATCATCCGTCAATCATCAACCGGTCATGCTACAAATGTTATTGGTGGTTTGGCTGTGGGAATGGAATCAACCTTTTTACCAATATTAGTATTGGCTGGCGGTATTTATGGTTCTTATGCCTGTGCGGGTTTATACGGTGTGGCAATTGCTGCTGCAGGTATGATGGCTACTACTGCTATGCAATTAGCGATAGATGCATTTGGACCAATTGCTGATAATGCAGGTGGTATTGCAGAGATGAGTGAGTTGCCAAAAGAAGTTCGTGAAAAAACAGATGTGCTGGATGCAGTAGGTAACACTACTGCTGCTACAGGTAAAGGTTTTGCAATTGCTTCTGCTGCATTAACAGCACTCGCTTTATTCGCAGCCTTTGTTGGTGTTGCAGGAATTGATGGAATTAATATTTATAAGGCTGATGTATTAGCATCTTTATTTGTAGGTGGAATGATTCCTTTTATCTTCTCATCATTAGCTATCCGGGCAGTTGGACAAGCTGCTATGGCAATGGTAGAAGAAGTTCGCCGCCAGTTTAAAACTATCCCCGGTATAATGGAAGGAACGGGCAAGCCGGAATACGATAAATGTGTTGCCATTTCTACTGATGCCTCTATTAAGAAAATGATGTTACCGGGTGCAATTACTATTCTTTCTCCAATAATCATAGGGTTTATTCTTGGGCCCGAAGCTTTGGGTGGATTCCTGGCCGGAGCAACAGTGAGCGGTGTGTTAATGGGAATGTTTCAGAACAATGCCGGTGGTGCATGGGATAATGCGAAAAAGAGTTTTGAAAAAGGTGTGGAAATAAATGGAGAAATGTATTACAAAAAATCAGAACCCCACAAAGCATCTGTAACAGGTGATACAGTAGGTGATCCATTTAAAGATACATCTGGCCCGTCAATGAACATTCTTATTAAATTAATGAGTATTGTTTCATTGGTTATTGCCCCTACCCTTGCTCAGTTATATGGAACAAAAGCAGCGGGTGCCAATAAAAATAAACTTGAAAAAAACATTACTGTTACTTATACCAGGGGCGACACTGCTACGGTGGCTAAAGACACTTCTGCCTTTACTGTAAAAGTAGATGGACAATCTGTGGAAGGTGAATTCAAAGCATTGGTTGATGCTTTAAGATCAGACAAATTAATTGAAGGCAACAGCTACAGCATTGAAGTGAAAAACGGGACTTTAATTGTTAACGGAAAAGAAGTGGAGACAGCTGTGGCAGAAAAGTTCAAACAATTTTATAATGGAAAAACAAATTTTAATTTAAAAATAAAGGACAATTAAAACAACCTTTTCTTATCTTTATGCGCCTGAATAAAAACAAGTAAGTAAAAATATTTGCCGAAAGGCTAAAGAGTCTAATCAGAACCATATACCTAAGTCCCGGTGTTTCTACACGGGGGCTTTTTTTTTTATACCCGTTCCGGTTTCGTTAAAATTTTATGAACGGCCATTGTTGTTACGAATGAAATCGTATATTTGGTACGAAACGAATCGTAATACTATGTCGACAAAACAGGTTAAGCCTACCGAAAGTGAATTAGAAATCCTGCAGGTGCTTTGGAATAAAGAAAAAGCTACCGTAAGGGATGTGCATGAAGATTTAGCCAAAATAAAAGATGTTGGCTATACCACTACGTTGAAATTAATGCAAATCATGTTTGAAAAAGGTTTGGTAAAAAGAGATGACAGCAGTAAAACGCATATTTACGAACCCCTGGTTACAAGAGAGAAAACGCAAAAGCAATTAGTGGGAAAGATGGTGGATACTTTGTTCCAGGGCTCTCCTACCCAATTAGTGATGCAGGCATTAGGTAATCACAAAACCAGCAGAAGGGAACTGGAAGAAATTCAAAAATTATTGGACAACCTGAAAAACCAGTAAGTATGCAGTTGCTAAACCAATCTGCTTTTCTGCAATCATTAGGCTGGGCTATTGCCAACAGTTTATGGCAAATGGCCGGGC
>JBLMVP010000230.1:0-4078 GCA_050256755.1 Sphingobacteriales bacterium
TATTGATTTCCTTTTCTGCTTAAATCAATCACCTCATACAATGCATCCCGAAATTTATATTCTTCGATCAAATTTTCCACTTTGCTTTTTGCAGCTTCAATTTCTTTCATTATCCACTTATCATCTTCATCCAGTAAGTCTGTATGCAAAGGAGGAACTTTCCCATTACATAACTTATGTAACAGTACAAAAGTGCGGTTAACAAAATTGCCGAAAATGGAAACCAGCTCATTGTTATTTCTATCCTGGAAATCTTTACAGGTAAAATCATTGTCTTTTGTTTCAGGCGCGTTGGCGCATAACACATAACGTAACACATCTTCACAACCCGGAAAATCTTTTATGTACTCATGCACCCACACGGCCCAATTGCGACTGGTAGAAACTTTATCGCCTTCAATATTTAAAAATTCATTAGCAGGCACATTATCAGGCAACACAAAATTGCCATGAGCTTTCAGCATCGCCGGGAAGATGATGCAATGGAAAACGATATTATCCTTGCCAATAAAATGTACCAGTTTAGTATCTTCTTTACACCAGTAATCATCCCATTTGTCAGTTAACTCTTTGGTCGCTGATATATAACCAATCGGTGCATCAAACCATACATATAACACT
The DNA here is from genome assembly GCA_050256755.1 of Sphingobacteriales bacterium. Classification (GTDB taxonomy): domain Bacteria; phylum Bacteroidota; class Bacteroidia; order Chitinophagales; family Chitinophagaceae; genus AWTP1-9. The sequence continues at coordinate 622 of JBLMVP010000230.1, forward strand.
TTTCCTTCTGCATCCGGTAATGGAACTTTAATTCCCCAGTTGCTGTCACGGGTCATAGCTCTTGATTGCAAACCATTGTCCAACCAACTTTTGCACTGACCATACACATTATTTTTCCACTCTTTATGTCCTTCAATAATCCATTCCTTTAACCATGATTCATAATTATGCAGAGGGAAATACCAGTGCTTTGTCTTTCTTTTTACCGGCACAGCATCACTTAATGCACTTCGTGGATTAATTAATTGTTCAGGACTTAAGGATGAGCCGCATTTTTCACACTGGTCACCATAAGCACCAGGGTTGGCACAAACAGGGCAAGTACCAACAATGTATCGGTCAGCTAAAAATGTTTTTGCTTTTTCGTCATAATACTGCTCGGTTTCTTTTTCTTCAAACAAACCATCATCATATAATTTTTTAAAAAAATTAGCTGCTGTTTCATGATGCACTTTATTAGAAGTACGGGAATAGATATCGAATGATATTCCCATCTGCTCAAAACTTTCTTTGATGATGGCATGGTACTTATCGACCACCTGTTGTGGAGTAATACCTTCTTTCATGGCACGGATGGTAATGGGTACTCCATGTTCATCACTTCCTCCTACAAATTTGATATCTCTTCTTTGTGCCCTTTGATAACGTACATAAATATCTGCGGGGATATAACATCCCGCCAGGTGACCAATGTGCACCGGCCCGTTAGCATAGGGCAAAGCCGCTGTAACCAATATTCTTTTGTAATCTTTCATTTCCCTTCCATTCTTAATTAAGGGTGCAAAAATACCGGAAATAAGGGCTTTACCCAAACCAACAAAAAACCCTCCGCTTTTGCAGAGGGTTGTGTTTAACCATTAATCAAAAACTATTTTTTTAACTCGCTGATAGCACCCTGCGGCACCAATGCCTTGTTACATTTTTCCGTTACAATATCATTTCCCAGTACGAAACCGGATGTTTGCCTGATATCAGTTGAAGAAGCCCCCACCTTTACAGTATAAGGTCCTGCATCTGCGATCCAGGAAGTGGTTTGAGTATTGAAAGAAGCTAAATCAGCAGGAGTAATTATAAACGTGATTGTTTCAGACTGACCCGGCTGCAATAAACCTGTTTTGGCAAATCCTTTTAATTCTTCTGATGGTTTATCCACTTTGCCGGATGGTGCACTAACGTACAACTGCACCACTTCTTTACCTGCCACTTTACCAGAGTTGGTAACAGTAACAGTAGCTGTAATTGTTTTATCTACCGTTTTTGAAGTCAGGCTGAGGTTACTATATTTAAAATCAGTGTAAGAAAGTCCGTACCCAAATTCATAAGCCGGTTTTACATTAAACGTATTGTAGTAACGATAACCAACATAAACACCTTCTTCGTAAGTTACCTCAGCAGGAATTTGTTTCCTGCCAAACATTCCAATAGTTGCCTGCTCCGGAAATTCTATACCAGGAAAATTTTTTGCCGTCACTTCATCCTCATATTTCACAGGAAAGGTAGTAGCCAGTTTACCAGAGGGATTTACTTTACCGCTTAAAATATCTGCTACCGCATTACCAGCTTCCATTCCCGGCAGCCATGATAAAAGAATGGCATCCACTTTATCTCTCCACCTGGCTAATTCAATTACACCGCCGGCATTTATAATAACAACAACTTTTTTATTATTTGAATGAAAAGCATTTGATACATTTTCCAGCAGCTCTGCCTCAGCCGGGGCAAGATAAAAATCATTTTCAATGTTGCGATCACGACCTTCACCAGCCCTTCGTCCTAATGTAATAATGGCGATATCTGTTTCTTTTGCCTTTTTGTTTATTAACGCTGCATCCATAGTCATTTCAGGTGTGGCAGGATTTGGATTAAAAATTTCTTCTACCGGAGATTTCTTTGGATATTTAGCTAATGCTGCATTTACATAAGAAGTGTAAAGCTTATTGAGTTCATCATCCGGCTTATATCCTCCATTGGTTAAACCCTGCACAAGAGATACGGTATATTCTTCATTTACATCACCACTGCCAATGCCTCCTGAGAAGAAATTATAAGACGATATTCCAAACGCAGAAATTGTTTTGGCAGCTGTAGAAAATGGCAGGGTGTTTTTCTCATTTTTTAATAGCACCATGCCATCGGCAGCTGCTGTACGGGCAAGGGCAGCATGGGTTTTTAAATCAGGTTTATTGCTAAAGCCATATTTTTTAAACGCCTGTGAACCTAAAATATAATTCACTATTCTTTCAGCATTTTCATCTAACACTTTTACTTCCAATGATCCGTTATTAATGGCATCGGTAATTGCTTTTCTTTGATCAGGTGTTCCAGGCATTAATAAATCATTACCTGCTTTCATTTGGCCTACAGCATCTTTACCCCCAAACCAGTCTGTTATCACCATCCCTTTAAACCCCCATTCTTTTCTCAGAACAGTAGTTAGCAAATCATAGTTTTCCGAAGCATATTTTCCATTAATATAATTGTAAGAACTCATCACTGTCCATGGATTGGACTCTTTAACAGCGATTTCAAATCCTTTCAGATAAATCTCTCTCAATGCTCTTTCACTTACAATCACGTTAACTGTATTGCGGTTTCTTTCCTCGTTGTTAACAGCAAAATGTTTGATAGAGGTACCTACACCGTTGGATTGAATACCATTAACTATAGCAGCTGCTATTTTACCAGAAATCAACGGGTCTTCTGAATAATATTCAAAATTTCTTCCACCCAATGGATTTCGGTGAATATTTAAACCGGGACCCAGTATTGCATCCACCCCATATTCTTTTACTTCTTCCCCTAAAGCTTTTCCAACCTGCTCTACAAGTTTAGTATCCCAGGTAGACGCCAGTAAAGTAGCCACCGGCCAGGCTGTTGCATAGTAGGTATTCCTGTCATCTTTACGGGTAGGGTCAATACGCAAACCGGCAGGACCATCTGCAAAAACAGTTGTAGGAATACCCAATCGGGGAATAGCATAAGTTGTTCCGGCAGCACCTGCCACTTTATCCATTGTTAACCCAATACCTGTTCCATCACTACCCTGGGTTTTTCCCGGCATCTTAATGCCCATACCAACAACGAGATTTACTTTTTCCTCCATCGTCATTTTCCCAACCAGTTCTTTAGCTTTGGGATTGATAGTTTGTGAAAAAAGAATTGAAGGAATACATACAATAGCAGAAAAGAAAGGAAGAGATTTCATTTTAAAATCGTTTAGAGTGTAAAATTGCTCTGTAATAAAAGCGGGTAATTTGATAATTGTCAAATAATACTAACGGGCTGACCGTATACGGCTCAATGTTTCCAGGGTAACTCCCAGAAATGAGGCGATATAAGATAGCGGAATCCTCTGGATGATTTGTGGCGAATTTTTCAACAGCTTTTCATACCGTTGCTGGGCTGTTTCAAACTGTATAGAATCCATCCGGTATTGAGAAAGGATGAGAGATCTTGC
>JBLMVP010000231.1:0-8515 GCA_050256755.1 Sphingobacteriales bacterium
AAAAACCAATCCATCCAGTCCCTTTGAAACAGATGAGTCAGGCATAGATAGTAAGTGAACTGCTTTCTCCTGCAATGAGATTTTTACCAATCCCTTAGAGGTTGCCACAATTAGATTTTTATTACCAGGCAATACCACGATACCATTTGGATAGGAAAGTTTTTCAGCAAATACCAGCTTTTCCGGTTTGTCCATTTGCAGGCTCCATTTATAAACACACCCTTCAGCAGTATTGGTAATATAAATTTCACCGGTTGGTGCAATGGCCAGATCATTAAAAAAAGCAGCAACGGTATCTTCAGCAAAAGATATTTTTTTAAGTAGTCTTTTTGTTTTTAAATCCCAGGCAAAAATTCCTGTACGATATTTATTACCTCGTATATTTCCTGTGCAGGCCCATAATATCCTGCGCTTACTGTCTACATGTAAACCAGCACCTCCCATAAACCCATCTTCACCTTCTTTGATAAAGTCTTTTGTAATATTACCTGACACCTCTACGATTTTGTTTTTTAAAATACTGCTGATGTAAAAAATTTTTTCTACAGGGTCCCAGGCAATCCCCTCCGGGAAAAGATCTTTTTCTTTAATGGCAAATGCCAAATTTGACTGGCTAAAGGTGACAGAAAAATAAAATGAGCTGATAAATAAAAAGATTGTAGTCTTTTTTAATTGGCGCATTACTTAGTTTTTTTCGTAAATGTAAAGGATCAGACAAATAAGCCTGTTACCATACATACCTTTTCACCCTGCAAAAAAGTCCATACGTCAAACAAATTTTACAGCCTCTTATTCACCAGTTAGGTTTGTGAAAAATAAAATCAATGCAAACAGCAACAACACCCAGGCTTGCTTATTTAGACTGGCTTCGCATAATGGCTATATTGGGTGTACTGTTTTTTCATTCAGCTATGGCCTATGTGGCAGAATGGCAATGGCATATCAAAAACAAAGAGACCAGTAACCTGCTGATGGAATTTAATTTCTGGCTCAGTCGTTTTCGAATGCCGCTGCTTTTCTTTATCTCTGGCACGGTGAGTTATTTTATGCTGAAAAATAAATCCACCGGCTCGTTTATTGGCCTGCGTTTCCGCAGGCTGTTTATACCATTGGTGGTTGGTATGTTTGTAATTGTACCTCCACAAGTTTACATGGAACGTTTAACGCAGGGATATACCGGCAACTATATTGATTTTTACAGTAACGTGTTTGAGTTTAAACCTTACCCCAAAGGAAATTTCAGCTGGCATCATCTCTGGTTTATCTGGTATTTATTTGTATATGATATTGTATTTGCCCCGGTTTTCAAATGGTGTTTAAGCAAAAAGGGTCAGCAGTTTTTACAAAGATTAAACTTCCTGGCGAGAGGTAAATGGATATACCTGCTCACAATCCCCAGCGTAATTGTTTATACCAGTCTTTCGATAAAATATCCGGAGACCAATGATTTCATTCATGACTGGTGCCGATTATTTTACTGGTTATTATTTTTGCTGGTTGGTTTTTTCTGTATTGCCAATCCGGTGATGATGGACAGCCTGGAAAGAAACCGCCGCACTTCTTTTGCACTGGCTTTTATTACCATTGTTTGGATTAATTACCTGAGATGGAATAATCATGAACCGGAAAATATTCGCCACTGGACAATGTATGCTTACCTGTCTCTTTATGCATTTACAGCCTGGTTTTGGGTGATCACGGCCGTTGGCTATGGCAAAAGATATTTAAATAAAAGACATAAGGCGCTTGATTATATTAACCAGGCAGTGTATCCTTTTTACATCCTGCATCAAACAGTCATTGTAATAGTGGTGTATTATGTAGTGCGGACAACGGATACTATACTGATGAAATATTTCTTCACAGTAATAATAGGTTTCATTTTGTCTATGATTATTTATCATTTGTTTATCCGTCCATACGCTATTACCCGTTTTTTATTTGGCATGAAATCAAAGAAGAAAATTACCGGAGAAAAAACCGAAAGTGAACCTTTAACAAATATGACCATTAAACCAGCAGTGTAAATATTGTTGTAACTTTTCAATACAATTATGAAATTTTTCTGGCGATATGTTTTTCCTGTTCTTTATGGTTTGCTGATATATACCTGTATCCGGCTGGTAAACGATACCACGGCCCATGAAAAATTTTGGGAGAGACCCTGGCAGTTAAATACAATTGAAATCAGTTTTGTGCTATTAACGAGTTATATTACCACATGGTCACTTAACCGGCTAATTCGTTATTTTAAAAACAGGGAATCAACCGTTATTAATCCCAAAAACATACTTAAAGAATTTGGGATTGTAATGGCAACAGCTCTTTTGATCATTCATGTCATCATTCTGCCCATGGTCGCTTTAACAGATGATGGGTTGCAATTAAATGACTATGTGATTGTCAACATTATCCCCTGCCTTTTTATCTTATTGTACTTTGCCATTATAAGGGGCAATCAATACCTGAAAAGTTATGTAGAACAAAAAGTACAAGTAGGAAAAATCTCTAACGACCATCTGCAAACAGAACTTAAATTCCTGAAAGCACAATATCACCCTCATTTTTTATTTAACGCGCTTAATACGGTTTATTTCCAGATGGATGAAGATGTGGAAAAAGCAAAAAAGACCGTAGAGAAATTTTCTGAACTGCTGCGTTATCAGTTATACGACCAGCAGCAAACTGTTCCTGTAAGCCAGGAAATTCATTACCTGCAAAATTTTATCGATATCCAGAAAGTGAGGACATCTGACCGGCTGCAACTAAAAACTTATTTTGATGACTCCTTAAACGGACAGCAAGTATATCCATTACTATTTCTTCCACTGGTAGAAAATGCATTTAAATATGTTGGTGGCGATTACCAAATTGGTATTACTGTTAAAGCCGTTACCAACGAAATAGTATTTACGGTGGAAAATTCATTACCCATCCAGCCTGTACCTGAAAAACAAAATGGAATTGGTTTAGAGAATTTGAGAAGAAGACTGGAACTGCTTTATCCCGGCAAACATAAGTTAACCACAGGAAAAGAGGATGGTCATTTTACGGCAAAACTTATAATAACCGTTAATCCTTCGCAGTATGAAGATTAAATGCATTATCACAGACGATGAACCAATAGCCAGGAAAGGTCTGCAGGGTTATATTGAGAAAATAGAATTCCTGGAGCTCGTTGCCGTTTGCGAAGATGCTCTGCAGTTAAATTCAGCCATCAAACCGCAACAGGTTGATTTATTGTTCCTTGATATTGATATGCCTTATGTTAGCGGTATTGAATTCCTGAAAAACACTACTCATCCCCCAAAAGTAATATTTACTACGGCTTACGAAAAGTATGCCATTGCTGGCTATGAACTGGACGTACTTGATTATTTATTAAAACCAATTTCTTTTGAGCGGTTTCTAAAAGCATCCAATAAAGCCTATGATTATTTTTTATCAAAGGAAAATGCCGGCAATAACACCACTTTTATTTTTGTTAAAGCAAATGGCAAATTAGAAAAACTGGAGTTTAATGATATTCTTTTTATTGAAGCACTGGAAAACTATATTGGCATTTATACAACTGAAAAAAAGATAATAGTATTTTCCACTCTAAAATCCATTTTGGAAAAATTGCCTGTATCAAATTTTATTCAAACACACAAATCATATATTGTCGCAAGGAATAAAATCAATTCGATAGAAGGCAATATCATCAACATTAACCGCTACCGGGTACCAATAAGTAAAGTTCAAAAGGAGCAGGTATTATCAAATCTAAATAAGCTAAGTTCCCCCAACCGTTAAAAATCTTTTAACTCAGCATTTTATTTAATAAACAAAAAGGTATCCATGAATCGGTATGCCTGTATAATTAAAGTGAAGAGCATTAAAAAGATATACCCGATAGTTAGAAGGCGCTTAGTCTTTGTTAACATTAATCATCGCCCTTCTGTTCTTAGTTCTTCCGTCAGGATTATCCCTTCCGTTAATAAGTTCCATTTCCATCGGGCAACATTTACCAAAAGATATAAAAGTAATCCGGTTAGTATCAATTCCTTTCCGTATAAAATAATCGGCGCAGGCTTTTGCACGTTTGTTACTCAATTTAAAATTATATTCATTTGAACCAAGCCCATCTGTAAAGCCAGATATCTGAATAGTAGCCGCCTCACTTTTTGTCAAAACATTATAGATAGAATCGAGTACTTCTATCCCACGTTTTTTGATTTTACTCTTATTGAAATCAAAATAAATGGTTACTACATTTTCAGGTTTAATCATAAATTTCTTTTCAATAAGAATAGGTACATTATTCACTACATCAGTAAGCCAGTCAGACTCATTCACATTTTCAATAACAGCTTCAGAAGTTTTGTCATTGTATTTGTCTTTAGTTACCGTAAATACGTTTTGTGCTGGATCGCCTGATAATTCAAATGAAAATTTTCCATCAGGCGTGGTAGTTGTTTGCCTACTTTTACCTGAAGCATCTTTCATAATTACAACTGCATCCGCTACCGGTTCGTTATGTTTTAAATCCTTTACAATTCCTGCAATCAGCTTTTTCTTTGGAGATTTGGCAACTGCATATGTTGCAAGACAACAATTGGAACCCCTGTCTGAACTGAACATGGAATTCCTGAGTAATTCCTGCCCCTCAGGTGCAAAGAAATAAATATCGTCCCTGGATGAATTAACGGGATGACCCATATTTTCCGGCGTACTCCATTGTGCACCTTTCATCTTAGAAGAAAACAAATCAAACCCACCCATTCCTAACCTTCCGTTAGAAGCAAAAACCAGTGTATTACTGGTGCCATGATAAAAAGGCGCCTGTTCATCATTCGCCGTATTTATATTTCCAGCATTCATAGAAGTACCTGTTGTGCCATCTGAATGCAAAGATGCATACCATATATCAAAACCACCGGCACCACCCGGTTTATCAGAGGCAAAGAATAAATTTTTCCCGTCAGCAGAACAAAATGGCTGTTTACTGCTAAAGCCATCTGCATTAATTGATGAAAGCTTTACGGGACTACCCCATTCGTTTCCCTTTTTTGAAGCAAAATAAATAGCAGAAATATTTTTACCCTTTTCTTTTTTCCATTGGGTGAAATAAAGAAAATTTCCATCAGCACTTAAACTGGCGGCACCCTGGCTGGCATCGTCATCAATACCCTCTATACTGAGAGGTTCGTTAATTGTTATACTATTATTTTCAATAGAGGCAGCAAACAAACGATTATGGGATGGGTTTATTCCGGGTTTTACTACCGAATCTGTTTTGGTGCCCGTAAACAAAAATTGATTCCCTTTTATTAGCAGCGGAGCATAAACACCTTTTTCATTTCCGAAACTGGTATTGATACGCTGAATATGATAGAGTATTGTATCCGGTCTTTTTAATTGATTATTGATATACTGAACGGTTTCCAGTTCTTTTTTGGCTGCCGCTATAAAATTATTTTCCCCGCGGTTATTAGCAAGATAACGGGAAAGATAATCTTCTGCCTCTTTGTATTCCCCCAGGCTCCTTTTACATACAGCATACCAGTACATCGCATCTGAGTAATGTGTATTATCTTTTTCAAAACATTGCTTATATTTTTCGGCTGCATCGTTAAAGTAATTAGCCAACCGATAACTATCTGCCTGTTTCAGCAGCACAGCTGTTTTACTTAATTGCATACCCGAACCACCAGTTCTATACCGTTTTGCATTAAGGGGAAAATTTGCTCCCGGAGTATTCTTTTTAACAGGATTAAGATATTGTTCATATAAACCAGCTGCGGTATAATATTCACCTGCTGCAAAATATTTTTCTGCGAGAGCTAAATGCTGACCCGACGACTGCCCTACCACATTTAAAACTCTTACAGAGACTATAAATATCAGTATAACTGATTTTACAAAAACAGTTACGCCGCAACTTCGTGAAGCTCCTGTTTTTTTATTTCGTTTTCTAAAAATGATATTCATATAATTAATGGGTTATTGGAATTATCTTCTTTATCATTATTAGCTGTTCTATAGGCGGGGGCAACGGACAAAATCAAATATACTTTTTTCAACCGTACGTTTGGTATAAGTAAAACTAATTTCAAAACTATTTATGTTCTTCGTCATTGCACCTAATTTTGAAATATTGGCATCATAACTTACTCCAATTGTAAAATTTTTATAATCAATTCCTGCATAGGGAGTCACCGCATCTTTATTACGGTAATAAGCACCAAACATAAAATCAGTCTCTTCGTCTACATTCATCCTAACATAAGTTCCCAGCATAAATTCCCTGGCTGTTCCCTGTTGCATAAAAAGCAGATGCGGCACTATACTGGTCTTTTGGTTAAGATTAAAACTTATCCCGCCATGTAAAACATAACGAAGGGGAATCGTACTTAGTTCTGTATTTGAGCTGTACACGATAGGATCTTTTGGCCTGTTTAAATGATAGACTGAAAAGCCACCGAACAGGTTCGTCTTTTTATCAGGAGAGGCATTGAAATACAATGCACCTGCACCAACATCCAATGTGGTAGCAGAAGTAGTATTAAAAGTTTCGCTTATGGCATTATTGGGATTATATCCTGTTATCGGATTCCATTGTTCGCCCCATTTAAATTTTGTTTGGTCCACACGGCGATTGATAACACCTGCCTGTATGGCTAATACCAAACGATGATTGTTTTGATTGCCAAATTTCACACCGGTATAAGCAATAGAAGCTGCTGCATTCAAATAATTAAATCCTCCATCTCCTGCTGATTGATTTTGAACATTCACTCCTAAAGCGATGTTTTTATTCGTACGAGTATCAAATGATACCCCAACTGTCCGGTAAGGATTAGATACAGTTCCCCATTGGCTTCGGTAAATAGCAGACACCCTGTAATCACCATCACAACTACCTGTCATTGCCGGGTTAATATACATTGGGTATGTATAGTTTTGGGTAAAATGCGGATCTGTCTGGGCAACTGATTTATTTAAAAACAATATTGCCAAACAAAAAATGGTTGCGAAAAAACGGATAAGTTTCATCTCTTTAAGTTTCGGTTTTTCAATTTTTATCGTACCAGTGTTATTGAACCTTTTAAATTAACAGTTCTGCCATCAGTTAACACGGCTTTTAATACATATATATACACCCCCACAGGCTGCGGCTTGCCACGTTGCGTTCCATCCCAGCCGGTATTCACATTACGGATCAATGCTACCTGCTCACCCCACTGGTTAAATATTCTCATCTCCAGCTGCTGAATATAATTTCCATAAACATAGAGAATATCGTTTTTACCATCACCGTTGGGTGAGAACACGTTTGGCACAAATATGTCTTTATCCAAAGGCTTCACTTTAATGACATAGCTGCGGGGCGTACCACTACAGCTACCATTTACAGGAGTTACTGTAATGGTTCCACTAATATCTGTGTTGCCTTTATTAGTTGCCGTGAAAGAAGGGACACTACCGGAACCTGATGCACCCAAACCAATAGCAGTATTCGAATTACTCCAGTTAAATGTTATTCCCGCAGGTGTACCAGTGAAATTCGTTTGAGGCATCACCTGGCCATCCAGTAAAATTGTATCCGGTCTTACCGTTACGGTTGGTATTGTACTAGCCGTAACTGTTAATGCAGTAGTGACAGCACATTGACCAGGACCTGGTGTAAATGTATAGGTTCCTGATGTTGTATTATCCACAGTAACAGGACTCCATGTACCTGTTATACCATTAGTTGATGTTGTTCCAAGTGTTGGAACTGTAGCTCCGATACAAATTGATAAAGAGGTACCGAAACTAAAGGTTGGTGTTACTATTGGATTTACAGTAACAGTAAAGGTTGTGGCTGCATTACACTGAGGTGATGGATCAGGAGTGAATGTATAAGTTCCTGATGCGGTATTGCTCACTGTTGCAGGATTCCAGGTACCAGCAACTCCATTGGTTGATGTAGTTGGCAATGTTGGTACTGTTCCGCCAGAACAAATAGTCAGCGTTGTTCCAAAGCTAAAGGCAGGAACAGTATTAGGTGTTACTATTACATCAAAAGTGGCAGTAGTGGCACATTCTCCGGCATTTGGTGTAAATGTATATGTTCCCGATGTTGTGTTATCCACAGCAGCAGGATTCCATGTACCGGTTACACTATTTGTTGATGTGGCAGGCAATGTTGGTACTGTACTTCCTGCACAGATAGACAAACTTGTTCCGATGCTGAACGTTGGGGTTACGATTGGGTTTACTGTTACATCAAAAGTAGCCGTGATGGCACACTGTCCCGCGTCTGGGGTAAATGTATACGTTCCCGATGTTGTATTATCCACAGCAGCAGGATTCCAGGTACCGGTTATGCCATTGGTTGATGTGGCAGGTAATGTTGGTACTGTACCGCCATTACATATTGCCAGGCTTGTTCCAAAACTAAACGTTGGCGTTATATTCGGATTGACTGTTACAGTAAATGTAGTCGTAGTTGCACACTGCCCCGCGTCTGGGGTAAATGTATACGTCC
>JBLMVP010000232.1:0-8879 GCA_050256755.1 Sphingobacteriales bacterium
TCAGGAAAAACCCAAATGTTTGTTTTGAAGTGGATACCATGACAGATATGCGCAACTGGCAGAGTATAGTTGTATATGGCAAGTTTGAGGAATTAAAAAATGCGGAAGCAGAAAAAGCAAGAGATATTCTTTTTGGCCGTATTTTTTCTTTGACAACCAGCAGTACGGTTCATTCCTATGGTCATGAAGCATCAGGTAAAGTTGATGACAGCACAAGAGTTAAGCATGTGAGGTACAGAATAAAAATTAAAAAAATGACGGGCAGGTATGAAAAGCAATAAAATTTAAATTATGTTTCGCGACAGAATTGAAGCAGGATTATTATTAGCAGCTAAGCTAAAAAAATTTAAAAATGATCAGGGGATTGTAATGGCCGTACCCCGTGGCGGCATTCCTGTTGCGTATGTAATTGCAAAAGAATTAGGTTTCCCTATAGAAGTAATTCTTACTAAAAAGATTGGGCACCCGATGAATAAAGAATATGCTATTGGTGCTGCAAGTCTCACTGATTATTTTATAATACCACATGAAAATGTTTCGGAAGAATATATAGAAAAAGAATTACAGAGGATTCGGAGCAGACTTAAAGAGATGTACGCAAAATTCATGGGTGACAGGGAACCTGAAAATCTCAAAGGCAAAACTGTAATAGTTATTGATGATGGTATAGCAACAGGTAATACACTATTAGGAACAGTGAATGTATTGCGAAAAAGTGAACCCGGGAAAATAATCATAGCAGTACCGGTGGCATCAGCAAGTGCTGTACAAAAATTATCAAAAGAAGTGGACGAAGTAGTAGCAGTATTAATACCGGAAGAGTTTTACGGTGTTGGCGCTTTTTATGAAGACTTTGAACAGGTGAGTGATGAAGAAGTAATGTTTTACCTGGATAAATTAAGAGAATTGAGAAAGGCCGGATAAGCTGTTTGCGTAAAAGATTTAGCGCTGCGGATTTATTTTCAAAAAAAACCGTAGTTCTACCATTGAAAACAGATGTTATTTATGATTTTGTTTGTAATACAAACAAGAGGAAAAATTACTAATTATTTAAAACTTTAAAACTATGAAAAGTGATTATCAAATTCAAATGGATGTGATGGATGAAATCAAATGGGAACCTTTTTTAAATGCTTCAGAAATTGGTGTAGCAGTTAAAAACGGGGTTGTTACACTTTCCGGGCAGGTTGATTCTTATTCTAAAAAATTAGCTGCTGAAAAGGCAGCCAAAGGAGTAGCGGGTGTAAAAGCCGTTGCAGAAGACATCCAGGTTGGTATTTCTCCGGGGTTAAGTAAATCAGACACGGAAATTGCCGAGGCAGTACTTAATGCCTTAAAGTGGCACACAGCCGTTCAGGAAGAAAAAATTAAAATAAAAGTTGAAAATGGAATAGTTAAACTGGAGGGAGAAGTGGAATGGGAATATCAGCGTAACAGTGCAAAAACCGCTGTTGAAAATTTAATAGGTGTGCGTTCAGTAATTAATTTAATTACCGTTAAACCTAAAATTGCACCTGCTGATATTGAACAAAAAATCAGCGCCGCTTTTCACCGGAGCGCTACAATTGATGCAGGAAAAATAACTGCTGAAGTTAATGGAAGCAGGGTTACCCTTCGTGGAAAAGTTCGCTCATTGGCTGAAAAAGAAGATGCAGAAAATGCTGCATGGTCAGCCCCCGGTGTAATTAGTATTGACAGCAAGTTGGAAATAGAAATACCTGAATACGCTTTTTAAGAATAAAAAAGAAAAATAAGTAAATAGTACAGATAGAAACACCGCATATTGAAACGGAGGAAATAACAGCGGGCAGCTACGAAGCAAGTTAAGATTTGGGTAAAATGCAGGACCTCATTACCCGTTGTGATGTACAGAGAGGAGTATGATGTTCAAAAGTATTTTTTCCTGATGCCAAATGCAGGGAGGAGGAATTATGTTGTTTGCTCCTGAAAAAGCGGAAATATTGGAATGGCTGTTGATAAAGTAATTGATGATCTGGCGCACCTGTTATGCCGGTGTAAAGAGAAAATACCGGAGAGGAGAGGAGATGAAGAACGCGAAGAAAAAATTTTAAGCGGGGAAATGCCAATGAAATACTTTCCAAAACAGGTATGATAAAATGTGAAGAAAAAAGCTTTTAGCGATTTCAAAACTACCCAGCTCAATCAGCTAAAGAAAACAATGCTTTACTCAGAAGAATTGGGTATTGATTTAAAGAAGAAAGACGACAATGAGTTATTCAAATGGTTTTTGGCATCTGTTTTACTGGGGGCAATGATCCAGGAGAGTGTTGCCAAAAGAACCTGGCATTCGTTTGAAAAACATAAAGTATTAACACCGCAATCTATTGTAAAAGCAGGCTGGGATTACCTGGTAAACCCGGTGATGAGAGAAGGGCATTATGTACGGTATGACGAAAAGACTTCGGCGCAGTTACTCAACAACTGTTATATGCTGATAGAGAAATACAATGGAAGCTTAACTAAGCTGATAGAAGAATCAACCAGCAATGAAGAGACAGAAAAAAAGCTGATGGAATTTTACGGCATTGGCCCTGTAAGGACCAATATTTTTTTAAGAGAATTAAGACCTTATTATAGAAACTGCAATCCTCAACCGCTTCCTTTAATAAATCAAGTTGCCAAAAAACTGGGTATACGGTTGAATGAATTTAACAGGAAAAGCAAAACATTTTCGAGAATAGAGGCCGGATTAATCAGGGAAAGATATTTGATAAATAAAAATAAAAACAGGTCGCTCAAAGCAGCCGAACTAAAAACAAAGACTGCAATAAACCTTTAGCTATAACTCAAACACATCAACCCGTATTTTTTTGTGATCATAATCACCGGAAACTGTGATTGCACTCATCGGAAACAGTATTTATTTATAATTCCTTTGAAAAACAAACTGGGGAAAATTGGTTAAATCCTTCTGGTATTTTCAGGAGGTTATAATTAACCCAAGAAAAGGATAACGAAAGAGATGCGGAATGAAATTATTTGCCTTACGCAGCAGTAATAACTTTGGTGAGCTAATCTCCAAAGAGCTTAACATTGATTTAAGTGCTCATGAAGAAAGAGAATTTGAAGATGGTGAACATAAATGCAGACCGCTGGACAATGTTCGTAACGAGAATGTTTTTGTGATAAGTTCTCTGTATGGTGATGAAAGGCAAAGTGTAAATGATAAACTCACCCGTCTCCTGTTTTTTATCAGCGTATTAAAAGATGCATCGGCCAATAAGGTAACGGCAGTGGTTCCCTATTTATGCTATGCACGTAAAGATCGTAAAACAAAACCCAGAGATCCTGTCACCACACGTTATATTGCCCGTTTATTTGAAGCTGCAGGAACCGGCAGCATTATAACTGCTGATGTTCATAATGTACAAGCCTTTCAAAACGCATTTAATATTCCGTCGGAAAACCTCGAAGCAGGAAAATTATTTGCTCAGTATCTCTCATTAGCTGTTAAAGAAGAAGAGCCGGTAATTATGTCGCCAGATTTTGGTGGTATTAAAAGAGCAGAACAATTTCAGCAAAGGTTAGGTAAGTATTTAAAGAAAGAATTGCCGGTTGTTTTTATGGAAAAATACCGGAGCAGTGGTGTGGTTACCGGGGAAAGGGTTTCAGGAGAAATAAAAAATAATACTGTTATTATTATTGATGATTTAATAAGTACCGGTGGTACAATTGCAAGAGCAGCAGCAATCTGCAAAAAAAGCGGAGCAAAAAAAGTTGTGGCACTTGCAACGCATGGTCTTTTTACGGGTAAGGCTGATGAAACATTGAAAGAAGAGGCTTTGCAGCAAATCATAATAACCAACTCTATCCCGGCATTTAGACTTGAGAATGCCGGGATAAAAGAAAAAATAACTGTATTAAATATGGCTCCTCTGTTTGCAGAAGCAATTAAAAGAATGGATGAAGGAGGTTCCGTTACAGAATTACTGGAGGATTAAATGAACTTTCAATGACGGCAAAAGATAATGCCATGGAAACAGTTAGTGAAAACGATGTATCCCTAGCAAGAAAGATTTCTTTTTTAAAGCAACCCGGAGCATACTCCCACCCGGTAAAAAAAGTAGAAACTAAGGAAACACATATGTCATGGATATTCCTGGTAAATGATGTTGTATATAAATTCAAAAAGCCAGTCATGTATCGTTTTCTTGATTTTCGTACCCTGGAAGCAAGGTTAAAAAACTGTATGGAAGAAATTCGTTTAAATAAACGATTGGCAGGGGATATTTATCTTGGAGTAGTGCCGTTAGTGTTGAATGAAGAAGGTGGGTTGCAGATAGAAGGAAAAGGGCAAGTAGTTGAATGGCTGGTAAAAATGAAGCGTATTCCTGAAGAAAATTTACTGGATTATGCTATCGGGCTACAAAAGACAGATGAAGCATTGATTGAAGGTGTGGCAGAATTATTGGCTAAATTCTATAAAAATGCCCCACCTGCCAGCACAGAACCGGAGTTGTACAGGAGAAAATTAAAAGATGAAATTATTGCTACGGGAATGGAGTTGCAGGATCCGCTATATCATTTTCGGGTTGAATTAATTGAGCATATTACCAATAACCTGGTTAACTTTCTCAGTATTTATTCTTTTCTGTTTGATGACAGGATTAATAGCGGTAAAATTATTGAAGCGCATGGCGATTTAAAGCCCGAGCATATTTGCCTTGCTCCTCAGCCTGCAGTAATTGATGCGCTGGAGTTCAACAGGGATCTAAGAATAATGGATATCGCAGAAGAGTTATCATTTCTTGATATGGAATGTGAAATAATGGGTGATAGTATGACAGGAAAAATATTTGTTGATGTTTACCAAAAACTTTCAGGGGATAAAATTCCCGAAATGCTTTTGTTGTTTTATAAAGCAAAGAAAAGTTTTCTTCGTACCTATCTTGTAGCGCGGCACATATCAGAAGCAAGCTATAAAAAAGAACAAAAATGGATGATGATGGCTAATTCCTATCTCCTGTTGTCGGAAAAATATAGCAGGATGTTGCCTGGAAAAATTTAATACTATTATATTTTTTGTATCAGATCCTTTTTTTCATTCATCTCTTTTTCCCATCGCTCCATAAATCCCAGTGCATCTTCATCTGTAAGTTGATAAAAAGATTCATAAGCCTGTGATACAGCATAATAATAATCTGGTTTTTCCAGTATAATCACTTCATCAGCCTTATGAGTTAATCTTTCTTCAATATCAGGACCCGAAACAGGGGCTGCCACGATTATTTTACCGGCTTTCCTTTTTTTACACATTTCAATCGCTGCCAAAATGGTGGCTCCGGTAGCAATGCCATCATCAGCCAGGATAACTGTCTTGCCTTTTAATTCAGGCAGGGGTTTGCCTTTGCGCAATATTTTTATTCTCCGCTCTATTTCTTTTTTTTGGCTTTCCACTACTGCCTTTATTGCTTCCTCAGGTACTTCCTGCCCTGCATTCGGACTTAAATAAATACTTCCGTCTTCTGCAATGGCGCCAAGGGCATATTCAGGATTATCCGGGTGACCAAGTTTCCGGGAAATCAATAAAGAAAATTCAGCATGCAAATAAACGGCAAGATAATAAGCTGTTTCTGCACCTCCTCTTGGAATACCCAATACAACAGCATTTTTATTCCGGAATTTTTCTAATGCCACTGCTAATTGGAGAGCAGCATCTTTTCTATCTGCAAACATGATTATTTGTTTTAGTTAAACGATTTATGCTTTTTTTGTTGAGCTATTAAAAGCTGCCTTTGAGTATTAATCTTTCATGCCACAATCTTATTTCCCCTGTCATATAACTCAGTGCCAAATTCTGCCGATAGTTTTTGTATACGATGAAAGCACCATTTATAATCTTCGCCTGTAGCAAGATTTACCTGGCAATTTGAAATTAATACAGGATACAGTTCTATTTTTTTTATTCCACTTTTTGTTGCCTCCACACAAAAGAAAAATGAATGATCGTTTTTCAATACAGGGTCAACCATGTAATCATCAACAAAATCTCCGGTGTCGTATAAAATAAATTTATTGTAGTAATTTTCTATTCCCTGAAAATTGTGTGCACTATGCCCATGAATGATACCTGCTCCCTGTTCGGTCATTTCATGAGCAAAATCAATAAACAGTTTCTCCGGTGATTCTTTCATGTTAGGCCCCCAGTGAATACTCACAATAATAAAGTCTGTCAGCTTACGCAATTGTATTATGTCTTTTATTACTCTTTTCCTGTCTTCCTTGTTTGAAGTGTGAATATAATTTACTCCGCTACGTGAAGCAGTTGCTTTCCACCGGGGTTCATTATCTGTATAGCCCAGCACACCAATAATGATATTTTTCCCCCTAAGAATAACCGGTTTGGCTGCTTCCTTATCATTTATACCGGCGCCTGTATGTTTTATTTTGGCAGCATCAAGTGTTTGGATTGTTTCTGTTAAACCCTTTTCTGAAAAATCCAGTATGTGATTATTGGCAAGGTTTGCCAGTGTTATATTGGCTTCTGTTAAAGTATTAACCCTGTCGGGATCAGCTTTAAAATTAAATGTTTTAAAAACTTTTTTGGAGCTATTTGTTAGTGTCGTTTCAAGATTAATAATATTTATATCTGTTTTTTTTAACAATGGAAATACATTTCCCCATGGATATAAATAGCCCTTCCCCTTGATTACAGTATTAACATTTCTCCCAATCATAACATCACCTGTCAGACCAATAATAATTTTGTCATCGTTCACCTTCATTGTGTTTTGCAGGCATTTATCAGCTTAATATTAATTACTTCTGCAAGATTAATATAAGCGGGTATATAATAATAGAATTTAAAAAAGCAGAAATTATGATTGTAATCAGTGCAGGATGGTTAAAATGTATTTCTGTTGAGCGGTATCAGATTTTAAACTGCCGGCAATCATTTGTCATATCAGTAAGCTATTTCATCTTGCTGTTATTAAATCTTAAACAGGATGAACAGTGCAATACTTATTAAGATTATGGCTGGCGTGGTTATTCTTATATTCTTTGCTTTGATTACAGGTGAAAAATATATTCAAAAAACAAAGGGGCATAAGAACATTCCAGAGCAACCGGCAATAATCCTTCCAGCGCCTGTTTTTAAAAGTGAAATTTCTGTTGAAGAAGCATTACTGAAACGAAGATCGATAAGGGAATACAAAAAAGAACCTCTTGAATTAAAAGAGATTTCGCAACTGCTATGGGCAGCACAAGGTATAACTTCTCCGTATGGTGGAAGAACTGCTCCTTCGGCTGGTGCCTTATATCCTCTTGAGCTTTATTTGGTGAGCGGTAATAACAATGGTATTTCCCCAGGAGTGTATCATTACAAGCCATCAGGACACATCTTAGTGCGGATTGCAATCGGCGATAAACGGAAATTATTAACTTCCGCTGCACTTATGCAGGGGGCAATTAAAAAAAGCGCTGCAGTAATAGTAATTACAGCAGATTACGAACGCACAACAGGTAAATATTTTGAAAGAGGGAAAAAATATGTACATATGGAAGCAGGGCATGTGGCGCAAAATATTTACCTGCAGGCTGTTTCATTGAAAATTGGTACAGTGACAATGGGAGCTTTTACAGACAGTTTGGTAAAAGAAATTCTTCATCTGCCAAAAAATGAATTTCCATTGTATCTAATGCCCATAGGGAAGATTTAGGAAAAGAAGTGTAGTAACTGTAATTTAATTTTTTAAAGTTTAAAGCCCGCCGAAAATATTTTAGACAAATGCACTTAATGCCGGGAAAAAAACTTTAGCCTATTACAGAATCTTTGTACCAAAGCCGGAGATGCCAATATTAATTTTTTTCCTGTTATTTATGCTGTAAGAAAGGTAACCGATAAGCTCTGCGCAAAACATTGTTTTCAGGGAGAGTGGTATTTGCGTAATTATGATTCTCTTTTAAAAATCATTTTTTTTGCTTTAAATGCGATGAAAATAGCAACTGCGATCATAAGTAGTGTAAAGATACTATGCTGAATGATTTTCATTTCGGTTAAAAAAGCATCTAACTGGTTGTGAAAAAAAATTCCAATTAACATATACACTAAAACATAAAACAGTGTGGCTGCAGTATCAACAAAAAAAAATTGCTTCCAGGTAACGTTCAAAGCAGCCGCAATAAGTGGACTAAAAAAGCGAAGTTTGGGCAATAATGCACTTACGAATAAAGTTTTGGTGGTGCTTGTCTCCAGGCTTTTTTTTATTCTGTCCATGAGCTTAGGGGTAATTTTATGCAATAATTTTTGTGCGAGTTTATTCCCTTTTAAAGAAAGATAAAACAACATATTATCGCAAATAAGCAGACCGGTCAATGCTGCTATACCGCACAAAAAAGGGTTAAGGTTATTATGAATGGCTATGTAACCAACACTCATTAATGAAACTTCTTCCGGTAAGGGGGTCAGCTGTTCAAGTATGAGAAACCAGAGGAATATCCCCACATAGGAAAGATGTATGATATATGATGAAATATCTGCTTGCGGCATACACAGGGATTATATTCTTTAAAGAATCGCTGAATAAAAATAAATAGCATAACGTCCACATCCATGAGAATACTAACCTGCAGCAAGCCGCTTTTTATCATCTTAATTTTTTATTTTATTTATCTTTTATTCAACCGATCATCATTTGCATTGCCCGCTTTAAGTAAAAACAACAGTGGTAGCCGGCCAGTGCTAAATTATCACCTGTAATAATTACTACTTTGCCAACAGATAACTTTTCATATCAAATTTTTGAAGTGGCACAGTAATCAGACTTTTACCGTACTGGTTAGTTGATCCGGAGGCTCATTTAGTTTTTTAGCCTGTTGTTTTACTAATTTTTTTAATTCTTTAATGACTTCTTTTG
>JBLMVP010000233.1:0-4032 GCA_050256755.1 Sphingobacteriales bacterium
ATATAAGTAGTGGCATGATTGATATAACGATTATACTGGCTTACTACTTCACTGTACACATCATTCAATGTTTCGTAATTCTCTCCTTTTTCATTGAGCCAGGCAGGTAATTGAGGTACGATCCATTTTAAGTTCTTTACACCATATTCATTCGCTTTCATGTTGTTATCACCAAGGCACTCAGTTTGTGCTCTTGGGTCCACACCATCCTGGTGTAAAAAGCGTAAGCGGGGATTGCTGAATCTTTCTTTCACCCATTCATTCAGCATTGCTTTTTCTTCTTGTTCTGTTTTATCGAAAACGGGTTTATAGCCCCATTCAATTGACCACAGGTCATAGTCTCCAATTCTTGGATACAAACCAGCAGGTCCAATTTTATCTTCCGGCTGAGCCACATAATTGAAACGGGCATAATCCATAATTGAAGGGGTATGGCCATTAGCTTCCACCCATGCTTTGTCTCTTAACTTTTCTACGGGTACAGATGCAGAGGCCCCCATATTGTGAGGTAATCCTAAAGTATGTCCCACTTCATGCGAAGAAACAAAACGGATCAGTTGCCCCATCAGTTCATCATCAAATTGTGCTTTCCTGGCTTTGGGGTCGGTTGGAGAGGCCTGTATCAAATACCAGTCACGCAGTAGTTTCATTACGTTATGATACCAGTTAATATGGCTTTCCAATATTTCTCCAGTTCTGGGATCGTGTACATGCGGGCCCGATGCATTGGCAACAGTAGAAGGTTTGTAAACGATAGCCGAGTAACGGGCATCTTCCAAAGTCCAGGCACTGTCTTCTTCCTTAGTAGGCGCTTCCTTAGCCATGATGGCATTTTTGAAACCAGCTTTCTCAAAAGCTTTTTGCCAATCATTAACACCCTGTATTAAATAAGGAATCCATTTTTTGGGAGTAGTGGGGTCAATATAATAAACAATAGGTTTTATAGGTTCAACCAGTTCACCCCTTTTGAATTTGGCGGTATCTTCTGGTTTTATTTCTAGCCTCCACCTGGTTATTAAACTGATATCTTTTACACCTTGCGGGTCTGCATCAAAATCAGAAAACTCAGTTGTGAAATAAGCTACTCTGTCATCATAATAACGGGACTTCATCAAGTTTTTAGGTAATAAAATTATTGAGCTGTTTAGTTCAAATGTGGCATTGCCGGAGGGAGGGGGAATAAAGATTCCTGGTGTGGCTGGCGCACCACTGGATTTAGAGTAAGTCTTAACCGTTTTTATTTCCACATTCATTGGGAAAGATCTTACATCCATTACATAGGATTTGTCTGATTGTAAAGCGCCGATTCTTAAAAATGTTTTGAAAAACGGCTCAAAGAAAAGCACATCGTTGTCCCCGTTCATATAGTCTGTTAAGTCAATTATAGAACCAGTACTGTCTTTTGAAAATGCTTTTATATCAAAAGCTGCTGAAATAGGCTGCACATTGGATTTCATTACTGATTTATACATCGGCTTAGTGGAATCTTTTGCATAAGTAGAATAAGAAATGGTGCGGATAAAAATTTTATTATTAGGACCTTTTTCAAATCGTACCACATTTTCTCCAATTTCATCTCCGGCATAACCGATGAATCCATTTTTTAAATCAACCGGTGCTTTGGAAATACGGCTTACAATTAAAAAATCTCTGCCTAATAAAGAATCCCCGATTTCAAAAAACCATTTGTCATCAACCCTATGAACAGTAAGTAAACCAAAACGTGATTGTGCTTTTTCGGTAATGATTTCTTTGTAGGGCTTGGGGCCTGTTTTTGTGGAAGCAGAACCATTGGGAGCAGGTACTGTAACTCCTGTTGCGGGTACTGGGGCTGTTTTGTTTTGGGCCGAAGCCGATTGCGGTAAAAAAGACAATAAAAGCAGCATTACCCAAATGGGCATTGTCATCAGTTTTCTCATAAATTATTTTTTAGATTGATAAGGCGGTAAATTACATTAAATCACAATAAAACGGGTACCACTGGTCAAAGAAACAAACAAGTGTTGGCAGATAATTGCAGCACCTATTAAAAGAAAATTTATAGTGAAAAAAATAAATTACGGAACTTGTTGCTTTCAATTAATTTCCTAACTTGTGCCACTCACATCAAAAATTGTTGGATGGATTGCTTGTTCAAAAAAATTTTATTTAAACTTGTAAACTGTTCATTTTTTATTATTCATTAACAACAACATTGTATTCGCAAACATTAAAAAAAGAAAAACATGGCTGAAACTAAACCAACTGCAAAAAGTGGAACGTCTGTTCAACCAAAGAAATCAGGTAATGCTATAAGTATTATAGCACCTATTGTGTGTATCCTAGCTGGTTACTTAATCTGGCGTTTTATTTTGGGAGATCCTTCTTATTTTGCCCATCCAGATCCATCAGGCGGCTTTTGGCCATCTCACCGTGATCCACATGATCCATGGCACCGTATGTATGAGGGAGGTATCCTTGTGCCAGTACTGATTGGTCTATTCCTGATGGTTATTACTTTCTCTATTGAAAGATTTATGACTATTGCCAAAGCAACAGGTTCTGGTTCTGTTTCAGACTTTGTTCGTAAAGTGCAATATCATTTGGCTAACAGAAATGTTGACGCTGCTTTGGCAGAGTGCGACAAGCAAAAAGGCTCTGTTGGCAATGTTATGAAAGCCGGCTTACGCCGTTACAAAGAAATGATTGAAGATAAAGAATTGACTACTGAACAAAAAGTACTGGCCATTCAAAAAGAAGTGGAAGAAGCTACTTCTCTGGAATTACCAATGCTGGAAAAAAACCTCGTATTCCTTTCTACCATTACCTCACTGGCAACATTGGTAGCTTTGTTAGGTACAGTAATGGGTATGATTAAATCATTTGCTGCTCTGGGTGCAGAAGGTGGCTCTGGTGCTGCTGCTACCCTGGCTGTAGGTATTTCTGAAGCATTGTATAATACTGCTACTGGTATTGCTACTTCCGCATTCGCCCTGGTTATGTATAATATTTTTACAACAAAGATCGATGCCATAACTTATGGAATTGACGAATCAGGATTTACTTTAACTCAAAGTTTTGCGTCTCTTTACAAATAAGTAAGTATTGTATTTGTGGAATTGATGAGAATTTGAATCTTAAACGTAAACTTCTTAAAAAAGAAACGATGCCAAAAGTTAAAATTGCCCGGAAAAGTACATGGGTAGATATGACCGCTTTCTGCGACGTAGCTTTTTTACTTTTAGCTTTTTTTATGCTGGCTACACAATTTAAGCCGGATGAAGCTACTAAAGTAGTAACGCCAAAGTCGGTGTCTTCTGATACTATTCCAACCAAAGATGCCTTTATGGTAACCTTTGATAAAGGAGGCAGGGTATTCATTAGCTATGATGATGCTGAAAAAAAGAAAGCATTACTGGATAAAATAAATGCTGACAAAAGTCTTGGCCTGAGTGATGCGGAAATTAAACGCGTTAATAAGGCTATGGACGCAGGCATTGGGGTGCCTTTTAATATGATGAAAAGTTTCGCCAGTAAATCTGATGATCAAATAAAAACTGTTCCGCAACCGGGCATTCCTGTTCTGGATTCAGCAAATAATGAACTTCGTTACTGGATGGCAGAATTATTGGCAGTTAATAGCGGAGCGAAGCCCAAAAATGTTATGCTCAAAGGTGACGATGCCTCTACTTACCCTACTTTCATCAACGTACTGGATGCATTTACCAAAAATGGTGTTTATAATTTTAAATTAATTACCATGCCGGAAAATGTACCAAGTGGTACCTATTTGTATGAGGAAAGATCAAGTGGTAAAAAAGACAAAAAATAATTAACACTAAAAACTGTTCATATGGCAGATATAGATACCGGAGGTGGTGGGGGTCACAAAAAAGGACCCGGAGTAAAAAAAAGTAAGAAACTATCTACGAGAGTGGATCTTACTCCCATGGTGGACTTGGGTTTCCTTTTAATCACCTTCTTCATTTTTACAACAACGATGAGTTCACCTACAGCTATGAAGTTGAACATGCCTGATGAAACGGCTAAAGA
>JBLMVP010000234.1:0-3167 GCA_050256755.1 Sphingobacteriales bacterium
AAAACCGTTAATAATATTCCGGGTATCAGATAATTTTTAAAAGGTGTTTCATCCAAAAGGCTTAATGGTAAATTCATTATTGCTCCATCGGGGTTGGCTATCATTACCAAGCCTGAAAAAGCAGCAGTAAGGCCTATAAAAGAAACCAGGATAAATAAAAACGTTTTCATATTGTTTTATTTATTTTCTTTTATACAAACCAACCAGTTCACCAAATCCAATAATATGTTCACTCATTGCTTTTTCTAATTGTAATTTTTTTGAACCAGCAGGTAAATCCAATAAAGTATCCAGTGCATATACTTTAAAAAAATACCGGTGTTTACCGGAAGGCGGGCAAGGACCTCCATAATGCTGTTGCTGAAAATCATTTATACCCTCTGAACCGTGAACCTCATTTTCCCTGAGATGATGCGTAACCGGAATATTCCATACAACCCAGTGTACCCATGTGCTAATAGGTGCATCAGGATCATCCACAATCAATGCAAGGCATTTAGCTTCTTCCGGAATATCTTTTATATCAATTGGCGGGCTGATGTTAACCCCATCGCAGGTATACTTTGAAGGAATCATTCCCCCAGCCTTAAAGGCTGTGCTGGATACATTTATTAATTTATAATCAACAGCTTTTTCAATATGTTTCATAGCCGATCAATTTTACATTCATCTTATTAGACCTATGGCCCTTCGCCGGGTTCAGGAACTTCGTAAGGAGGTGGTTCAAATGGTTCTTCATCGGGAATAATTTCCGGGTCTTCTTCTGGAACAATTAAAGGTTCTTCGGGATCAGCCGGCGGAATTACTTCGGGATGTTTCTCCGGTTTTGGTATTTCGGATGGTTTACCCGGTTGTTTTTTCTTTGGCATAATAGAAAATTAAATATTTTTCAATAATAACATCAACAGGTAACGGACAATAGACAAGCTGTAATAATGTTATTAGTTTCAACACTCACATGGACCATTAATTATTCACAGCTCACCATCCTCACACTCCAAACGGATAGGTTTCGGGAATTTGTTTTCCATCGGGTTCTATGTGCAATGGATGCAACGCTTTTGTTTCATCCAAATAAATAAATGCATCATAGCGCAATGGCAAAATGGTGGGTACATAATTTCCATATTGTTCATACTGCGGATTATATACTACTCCAATAGCCCGGTGACCAATGTGATTTTCCATAAACACATCGTTGTTTGCAAAATCATCCATCAGCAATAATTTGTTTTGCTTACCGGCTTTGTGCAATAAATATTCCCAGCTTCCGTCTCTTGCTTCGGGCATTGGTGTTTCCCGCATAGCAGCTCCCCAACTTCTTCCTGCCATTACAGTACCTTTATAAGAACCAAAACCCACCAGCACTACAGTTTTATCATGATGCTCTACTCTTGCCAGTTCACCAATGTTAAACATGCCTTCATCCACCATATCAGTTGCCCTTGCATCGCCAATATGTGTGTTATGTTCCCACACTATCACTTTGGAATTTTCTCCATGAAATTTTAAAAGACGATCCAATGTATCGGCCATATGCCTGTCACGAACATTCCAGCTATGCGGGCCGCCTTTAATCATGGCACGGTAATATTTTTCTGCATTTACTGCAACCAATGCATTTTGTTCGGCACTAAAAACATTTTCGTAATCGGTATTGTAGGAAGGTAATTTTTGCTGTATCTCTTTCAATAATTCCACCACTTCTGTTTGACAAATCTCCGGTACAAATTGCGAAGCTCTTGCATAAGATTGACCTTCTTCTTTTTTGTATGGTTCAAAACACCGGTATGCTTCTTCAGCAACTTTCAATGCAGCTACATCTGTTTTTTTTAAATACTGCATAATGCTTTCCATACTTTCCCAAAGACTATAAACATCCAATCCATAAAACCCGGCTTTTTTATTGACAGGTATTCCTGCATTATGTTGCTGTAACCAATCTGCCAGAGCCACTATTTCCCAGTTAGCCCACATCCAGGTAGGCCAGCGGTTAAATGCATGCAAAACTTTAAAAGCACTTTTATTACCGGTATCATAACCCTTTACAAAACGGTTTAGCCGGTAACAATCAGGCCAGTCCCCCTCCACTGCAATGAAATTGAAACCTTTTTCTTCAATCAATCGTTTTGTAATATATGCCCGCCAGGTATAATATTCATGGGTACCATGACTGGCTTCTCCCAGCATTACAATTCTTGCATCACCAATTCGTTCAAACAAAGGATTCAAATCAGCTTTACTTTTCAGCGGATATGCCCATTGTTTAATAGAATTCACTATTTCATTTTCTTCCATCAAAACTTCTTTAGCAAAAAAACGGCGCATAATTATTCATTTTACACTTACCAAAGCAAGACCAATTACCGGTTTGTAAAAATGTTACCCATCAATGTTTTCAATGATTGATATCATTTACATCAGATTTATGTTCCTGTGCTAAGTCAATGAGGACAGTCAAAGTTTTGTTTGATGATGGTCATTATTACAGGATCTGCATTCAGGTAGATTTGTAATAACTAAACTGAAATACCATGGCAGAAACTACACAAGCAGTAACCACGCTGCATGACCTGCTCGATTATGATGCCCGCAAATTTACCAATGCAGAAATACAGCTGAAAAATATTCTGCCGGAATGGATAAATAAAGCCGGATCATTAAAACTAAAAACTGTATTGCAGAAATATCATGATTTAGTGGGAGAGCATATTAAAAAGATGGACAGCTTTTTTGAGCAGGAAAAAATAATTTCTCTCAGCACCACAAACAGGGTAATGCATTCCTTTATTGAAGAAGTAAATGAAAAATTGCTAACCTGTACTGATGCGGAAGTAAAAGATGCCTGTCTGCTGGCCTGCATACAGGCTATTAATCATTTTAAAATAAGTACCTATGGAACAGCTGCTGCATTCGCCAATACATTAAAGATGGAAAAGCAAGCAGGAGTATTCCATGAAATCGAAGTAAATGAAAAACAAATTGATGATCGATTATCTCAATTAGCTGAACATGAAATAAACATCAAAGCCAAAACCCCCATTGTATTACACGAATAAAAACAAAACTATGTATTTACGTGTTCAAAATGAAGTACCCATTCCGTTACGGAATGTTACGCTATATGGTGAAGTAACCATACCCTTATATGCTGAAGCAATTGTTAT
>JBLMVP010000235.1:0-7543 GCA_050256755.1 Sphingobacteriales bacterium
AACGCTGAAATAAAATGTTTGGTTCTGCCACTTACCACTAAACGATAAGGATTAGTAGAAACAAATTTTACTGTATCGCCAATATTATAACCCCACAATCCTGCATTACTGTTTATGATTAATGCATAATTCTCTCCAACTTGTACATCTTTCAAACTAAGTCTGGTTGGATTTTCATCAAATATTTCCTGTGCAGGAATAAACTCAAAAAATATCCCTGAATTGGTATTTAATAATAAGCCTTTTTCTTTCTGCGAATCCTGGAAAGCAAAAAATCCTTCACTCGCCGGGAATAATTCTATACAATCAATCTCTTTACCGATTGTTTCATACAGCTTTGCTTTGTATGGCTCAAAATTTACACCACCCTGTACCATTACATTAAAGTTGGGGAAAAGTTCTCCAATTTTCTTACCACCTTTCTCTACCAGCCTGTCAAAATACATTTGCATCCATGGCGGTATACCACTTATTAAACTCATATCCTCATTAATCGTTTCTTCTACTATTTTATCCAGTTTAGTTTCCCAGTCTTCAATACAATTTGTTTCGTAAGAAGGCATTTGGTTAGTACGCAGATATTTGGGAATATGATGATTTACTATTCCACTTAAACGGCCAGTTGGGATATCACCAATTCTTTCTAATTCCGGTGAGCCGGAAAGAAAAATCATTTTTTTGTTAGTGAAGGCTGCATTACCTGTTTCGGCGATATAGCAAAGCAGAGCATTACGGGCTGTATTAATATGGTTAGGAATAGATTCTTTTGATATAGGTATATATTTTACCCCACTGGTAGTTCCGGAGGTTTTTGCAAAATAAATAGGTCTTCCTTTCCATAAAACATTATGCTTACCATCTTTTATTTTCTGGATATAGGGTTTAAATTGTTCATAATCACGGATGGGAACGGCCTGTTTGAATTCTTGGTAAGTATTAATATTATCAAATTGATGGTCCTTGCCAAACTCAGTTTTACGACCAGTTTTAATTAGTTCTTTTAAAATTGCCTCCTGGTCCTGTATGGCAGTTTCCATCCCCTTCTTAATCTTGCTGTATATATAGCCGGCGAATGGCCTGGCCAAAATGGACTTTATATTCATGAATTTATTATCTAATGAGTTGACAAATATAAATTTGCCTTTCGGATTAAGCCCGTTAAAATTGGTGACAAATTTTCCTCAAACAGTTTGCTGTGAATGTTTTTTACCCTACCTTTGCACCCCTAATATTGGATAGTTATGTTTGCAGTAGTAAAAATCGCCGGTCAGCAATTTAAAGTTCAAAAAGACCAAAACCTGTACGTACCTCATATTGAAGGTACTGCCGGAGACAAAGTTGAGTTTACAGATGTATTATTAACAGATAATGATGGAAAATTATCTGTTGGTAAAGATGTAAACGCTAAAGTAAAAGCAGAAATCGTTGCTGAAGTACAGGGCGATAAAGTAATTGCTTACAAGCAAAAAAGAAGAAAAGGTTTTCGTAAAAAACACGGACACCGTACTTTGTATACTCAAATTAAAGTAACAGATATTGCTTAATTCATCACTAAGCAATCAGTAAATAAAAAAGTAAATTCTAAAATCTTTTTGAGATGGCACATAAAAAAGGAGAAGGTAGTGTAAAAAACGGCCGCGATTCACAAAGCAAACGTCTTGGTGTAAAAATATATGGTGGTCAACCTGCATTAGCTGGTAACATCATCATTCGTCAACGTGGTACAGTTTATCATCCGGGAAAAAATGTTGGTGTTGGAAGAGACTATACATTGTTTGCATTAACTGATGGTGTTGTTGAATACAGAAAAAGTAAAAGTGATAAAACCATTGTTAGTGTAAACGCAGTAGAAGCAAGCGCATAAAATAAATACAAAAAAAATTTGGTAGTTACAAAGAAGTTGTTATTTTTACTAACGATAATTTCTTTTACTAACTATTAAATTCTAAAAAAATGGCAACAAAGAAAAAAGCTGCAAAAAAAGCCGCTCCAAAAAAGAAAGCTGCAAAAAAAGCTGCTCCTAAAAAGAAAGCTGCTAAGAAGAAATAAGCAGAGCTTTCCGGAAAAGCGAAACATACTAAAAGTCCCGAAGAGATTCGGGACTTTTAATTTTTATACCTTTTGTAGATTTGAGGAATGGATAATTACCAAATAGCAGATAACTTTTCTCTTCTTTCCAAATTAATGGACATACATGGCGAAAATTCTTTCAAAGCAAAAAACTATGCCATCGCCGCTTTTAATATAGAGAAACTCCCCTCCCAATTAGCTGACATGCAGCATGACCAAATATTCAGCCTGAAAGGAATTGGCGAATCAACCGGTAAAAAAATTATAGAATTATTAGAGACGGGTGAACTGCAAGCATTAAAAGACATTATTTCCAAAACACCACCGGGCATTATTGAAATGCTCAATATAAAAGGTATTGGTCCAAAAAAAATTGCTACAATATGGAAAGAGATGGATATAGAAAGTATTGGTGAATTACTTTATGCCTGTGAAGAGAACCGTTTAAAAATATATAAAGGGTTTGGAGAAAAAACCCAGCAAAATGTAAAAGAAGCCATAGAATTTTATCAACAAAACCAGGGAAGTCATTTATTTGCCCAGGTTGAAATAGTAGTTAACGATATAAAAAATTATCTCGAAAAACTTTTTTCACCGGATAAAGTACGATTAACAGGCACATTCAGGAGACAGATGGAAACTATTGACGAACTGGAATTCATCATTAGCGAAATAAATGAAAGCATCAAACCAAAATTTCAAACAGCATTTCCACCAGAGTTACTGGAAGAAACAGCCAACACTATTCTTTATAAACTTAGGAATGGCTTAAAACTCCGTCTGTACACCGGCATAGATGCCAGGGATGAAAAATTATTTTTTACTTCTGCATCTAAAGAATTTACAGATGCTTTTACCAAAGAATTTCCTGCAGTAATTTTTAAAAATGGAAACAAAACAGATGATTCCGATTTTTTTGAACAAGCCAGCATACAATATATACCAGCCTGCCTTAGAGAAAACGCTTCCATCATTGAAAAAGCTAAATCATTTTCTATTCCTGAATTAATACAACCAACCGACATTAAAGGAATCATCCACTCACATAGTACCTGGAGTGATGGCTCACATACCCTGGAGCAAATGGCAGTTGCTGCAAAAGAAAAAGGATTAGAATATCTTGTCATTAGCGATCACAGTAAATCGGCCTTTTATGCTAATGGGTTAAACGAAGACAGGATTAAAGCCCAGCATGAAGAAATTGAACACCTCAATGAAAAACTTAACCCTTTTAAAATATTTAAGAGTATTGAATCTGATATCTTAAATGACGGTAACCTTGACTATTCAGATAAAATTCTCTCCACCTTTGATTTGGTAATTGCTTCTGTGCATTCCAATTTAAAGATGCCGGAAGAAAAAGCAATGATGCGATTATTGAATGCTATTGAAAATCCACACACAACAATTCTCGGCCATATGACCGGCAGGTTATTGCTCAGCCGAAAAGGATACCCCGTAAATTATGAAAAGATTTTCGAGGCCTGCATTGCCAATAAAGTGGTTATTGAATTAAATGCCCATCCAAGCCGGCTAGATATTGACTGGCGTTATATTGATGCAGCTATTAACCGCAGTTTATTAATTTCCATTGACCCGGATGCACATGCCATCGAAGGATTTGAAGATTGTCGTTACGGAGTATTAGTTGCACAAAAAGCTGGTATAACTAGAGAAAATAACCTGAGCAGTTTTAGTTTAGCCGAATTTGAAGCGTATTTAAAAAGCATCAAAAACTAAGACAGTGGCAATTGAATATAAAAAGTACTGCCTTTATTTTCCTCGGTTTCAAACCATATTTTCCCTTTAATATTTTCAACAATACCCTTACACATTGCTAACCCTAAACCAGTACCTGAAGTTTTTGTAGTAAAGTTGGGGGTAAATATTTTGGATTGAAGTTCCATTGGAATACCTGTCCCATTATCAGCAATAGAAATAGTTAATGTATGATCTTCTACCATCTGCATAATTTCAATATGTGGTTTTTTAGATTCAGGTACGGACTGGATGGCATTTTGAAGCAGGTTGGTAAACAAACGGTTTATTTGCGTTTTATCTGCGTGAATCATTTGATTCCCTTTAACTCTCCCCCATTCAATTATTAAATCATCCTGCGTACGATACAAAGAAATAATGGATGACAATAATTCATTTAAGTCGAACTGTTCATTATTTACATTACCCAAATTAGCAAATTGCGAAAATTCACCGGCAATCTTTGAAAGATGGTCTATCTGTTCAACTAAGGTATTCGCAACATTGCTAGTCATTTCTTTTACATTGGGCATATTACTGTCAACTGCTTTTTGCAGGTATTGAATACTCAACTTCATTGGTGTCAGCGGATTTTTAATCTCATGAGCAACCTGTCTTGCCATTTCTCTCCATGCACCTTCTCTTTCACTTTTAGCAAGCAGCTTAGCACTTTCATCCAGTTGCTTCACCATTTTATTGTATTCTTTTACCAAATCACCAATTTCATCATTTCGGTTCCAGGTTATTTCTTCATTTCTTCCCAATTTCAAAGCTTTCATTTTTTCACTGATGATAGAGAAAGATTGGGTAATGCGGTTGGTGATTAATAAAGCTATTAACCCGGCAACAAGAAATATAAACGCATTCAGGTTGATAATTGTAACAAGAAAATTAGATATCTCCTGGTTTAACTCATCCGGTGAATAGAAAGAAGGAATATTAAGATAAGCATACACTGCTCCACGTTCATCACGAACAGGAACATATATGCTCAGGAATTCTCTTGTACCAATTTTTTCTTCTTGTACATGCTGTATCTGCCGAAGTTTTGTTAAATGAAAATAGGCATTGGTCTCCATCTTTTCACTAAGTAGACCTTTATTATATACAAGCTTGTTTGATGCAAGGCGAAGATTACCATCCAAATCATACAAGCTCACATCTACATCATGTATCTCAGAAATCTTTGTAAATACCTCATCTAAGTCTTTACTGCTGGCTTCGTCATAAACTTTCAGCACATCATCAAAAGTATTATGCTGATCCAGTTCATTTTTAACTTCTGAAGCTACAATTTGTATGGTACGTGAAAGTTTTTCCTTATTATTCCTGTTATACCGGTTTATAAAAAACTGGATGGTTGAAAAACCAATTACAATAAAAGATAAAAGGCTGATAAAAATTATGGTGCTATGTACCTGGCTGCGTATATTTAATTGCCAGAGTAGCTTTAATTTTTCCCAGCGAAACCGTGATTGTATTAAAATATTGAAAAGCTGTATTACAGCTACAGTGACAAGAAAAGCACAAAACAAATAAGCAAACAGTGTAATAGCTTCCAGCAGAAAGTTACTTTTTCTTACCACAATAACTAACCTGCCCTGCCCTGCTTTATACCAAAGCTCTTCATTTGAACCATTATTACGGATGTCAAATTCATCATGCGGAATTTCTGAGGTTGTAAGATTAAGCGGGAATGGATAATCATTAAAATTACTGGCTAGCTGCAAATCGGAGTAAATTCCATAAGCATATAACGGTGACTTTTCAATGGAAGCAAATGAACTGCTTCTTGCAAACAGTTCCGGCTGCAATGCGTCACTTTTATATTTTCGTGGTTTAGATACGATAAATGCATATCCAACTAATTGCTCATTGTTAGGATCTGTTATATTTTTTTTACAGATATAACTGAACTTATCAAAAGAAGTTTCATAATAATATAAACCGGGGACACTTGTCAGCTTGCCCTGAACGGTCAGGATGGTATTTAAAGAATTAAATGAAACCGAATCATCATTATACAATGGCCTACCCGATTTATCATAGGTATAAAAACGGGTATCATATTTATTAAGGTAACCGCTGAAGTTTTCGTTCAGCAGGCTATCCTTTATTTTTTTTGCACTGGAAGCAGTGGTAAAGCGTTCAAAATTATCGTAAAGAAAAATATTATTAAAATTAGCCAGGCCAATGCTCATCAAACTTTCACTGGAGGGGTCTGCCTGCATAGATAATTTTTCCGCCATTCTTTTTCTTTCATCTATTTCTTTCTTTGCATTAGTCACCATCAGCAGCATAGAAATAGAAGCAGAGAAGAAGAAGAACCACATCAATAATATAGACGCCTGCAGGGATCTTAAATTTAATGATAACACCGGGAAATTAGAAAGCAGCAAAAAAGCAAGCAGCCAGGTAAATAAATAGATTTCAAAAAAACCTCCGCTGCTTACTTCAAAACTCAGGAAAACAAAACCGCTGACAATAATTACCAAAAAAACTTCCAGCAATTTATTGGAGAGTGTTTTTCTTAAATAACCAAACACTACCTGTATACAAATAAAA
The DNA here is from genome assembly GCA_050256755.1 of Sphingobacteriales bacterium. Taxonomy (GTDB): domain Bacteria; phylum Bacteroidota; class Bacteroidia; order Chitinophagales; family Chitinophagaceae; genus AWTP1-9. Next base: position 6,394 of record JBLMVP010000235.1, read on the forward strand.
TAACAGATAGTAATACAGCACAATATTATTATTCCTATAAAACTATATACTGTTAAGCTAAAAAAATTGGTGACATTAAAAGAAATTTGTGAGTCAGCAATTAAACTACGGATAACATTTCCCGTGAATGAAGTAATTATTATAATTAACAATCCTAACATAACAGCAGGAACCCATTTTCTTTTATCAGTTTTGGCAAAAACAGGAAGACTGGAAAAATTAAGATTATTATACGCAAATAAAATTACCCATAGAGTAAGAAGCGTATTAATCAATAAATCACCAAGTGAACGTAATATAAATGATGAACCATAAATAGCGGGATCGAAAATATCAAATTGCCTGAAATTTAACGGAATCGGAAAAACATAAGTCAATAATCTCAAAATAAATATAACAGTAAAAAAAGTTAGCACGCCAATTAGTGCACCCTTATTTTTAACCAACCATATTGCAATTAACTGTACAAAGAAAAGAATACATAAAACACCTGTTAAACGAAATACAATAGCCCACCAGCTTAGCTGAAAAATTGTTGTATATGATTTGGACCGGAGGTTAAATAAAGAATTTCCATTGGTACTCCGTACTGTTAACCCATCTTCCGTAGTTGTTATTTCAAATTTTTTTTCTAAATCACTATTGATGACAAAATTATTGCGCAGGTAATCTGTATTGATAAAATAATTCCACCTAACCGGTATTAAGAAAACGGCTTTATAACTTTTTAAATCACTAACAATATTACGTGACACCAGCACATAATCACCATTATTCATCCGTTCAAAAGAAACAGCATTATTCTTTACCAACTGCTCTGCTGTGGGCTCAACGAGTGACGTATTCCAAAACAACATGCGGGAATCCGTTCCGCCTGTGCCGGCATATAAAAAGATAAAGAATGGTTTTGCTTTTAAATTCTCCAGTTGTACACTGCTATACTGGCCTAATATTAAATCATGAATTAATGGAGCATCATTTAGCAAAAGGTCTATATCTTTTTCCTTTTTTTGAATATCTGCTTCCAGTAAATGATGCGCATTTTTTAAAGTGGAAGTGGTGCTCCAGTAGTTATTAAAGAATAAAGAAATGGTTAACAGCCATCCGGCTATTATTAGCAGGTATCCCTGCTGGTAAAAAAATCTCCTTA
>JBLMVP010000236.1:0-5433 GCA_050256755.1 Sphingobacteriales bacterium
AGAAAAAGTTAACCCTATAAACAGGAGTGCATATTTTACACTGCGCATTGTTTTCTCATACTGGTCGGCAGGTTGTACCATACTTACACCAAACGAAAGGTTATCGTCATTAAACTTCCCCTGCTTTTCAATCATATTAAATGGAAGATTAGCCCGGTTAAAATTCCAGGTAGCTGTAAAACCTTTGTTATTAACTTCCCGGTCGTTGGGTAACACATTACCATCAAAAGACGGATTCGGCCACGCAGATCTAATTTGAAATTTGCTGTTAGCCGCAAGGGGCAAAAAATGTAATCTTTCGCTTCCTCTCAGTTTAAGTGAAAAGTTGAATGATAAAGCATTATTAAATGTATTACCCTGCAACAATACAGGAACGGATAATCCCTTTTCGCTTACATCAGTTATTGGCAACCCAGGTGATAAAACATAAGACTGGTTATTAAACATGATTTTAATTTCTTCTTCTAAACCTTTGAAATCACTCAAACCAAAGCACAATTTCGCCCCAGCAAAATCAATATTTGTAGTGTTAATTTCCACCGGCCATTGTGGTTTAAATAAACCGCTTACTGTCAGTGTTGATTTATATAACAATACTTTATAAATAGAACGCTGTCTTTTTTCCGGGATAAGCTCTCCATTAACCCTGAGATTATCGGCGAATAAAATAAGATTTGTTTTTACAGAAATTAATTTACCCGTATCGTTGGTATAACTGTTTATATAAGGCAAGACAAGATAAGGTCCTGACAGGGTTTGTTCAGTTGCCCATTTGCTGCTGACTTCTTTTACTACTTCTTTTTGCCGTTCCTGCCTTTCTGTAACAAGATTTGTAATGTAATAAGCAGGAATAAGCAATAATAAAATTAAAGTTCCTGTAATAACACCTTTAATTAAAATCCTATTGGAGGGTGATGACGAAGATGCCGCCGTTTCAATAGCCGGAGTTTCCATAATTGTTGTTTTTTGATTATTTAAATTGAAAAATTGTAAAAGGACGGAGGAATAAGAAAACAAAGTATGTGCAGGTGAAAAATATCGGGCAACTTTTACAGGCTTAATTAATACGGCAAGCAAGCTGCAGCAAAACAAAATAAGTGATGCTCCAATGATTGCAACAAATACATTAGTATGAGTATATTTATAAGATGGTAAAAAAAAGGTGAATATTGGTCCGGCAATAATTCCATACATTATAGAAATAAATAATTGCAAAACCAGTAATCGCCCTATTTTATTATTATATGTTACAGGGGACTTATTAATAATAGGAACAACAATCATCAGTATAATAAATGCTGGTGCACTACAAATAAATGAAGCAATAAAAAAAGCAAATACAAGTAACCCTTCTACATAATCCTGTACATAAAACATATACAGAGACAGGAATACTGTTAAGAAAACGGACGTAAGCAACCAGATTTGAAATGCTGCTCCGGTAAAAGATTTTTTAATTTTAAGAGAATAGCTATCTATACGCATTTAATCATATTTAAAAAGTACTTTGTATTACAAAGTTTAAATACAAAAAAAATTACTTCATCCCTTTTATCATTTGTTCCAGCGCATCCAAATGCAGTTGAAATGCTCTTTCACCCGCTTTGGTAACCTGGTATGTGGTATTTGTCTTTCTGCCAATAAAACCTTTCTGCACTTTAATGTATCCATTATCTTCCAATGTTTTTAAATGGGAGGCCAGGTTACCATCAGTTACATCAATTAGTTCTTTAAGCTGATTAAATCCAACTTCCTCATTCACCATCAAAGCACTCATTATGCCCAGTCGAATACGGCTATCAAAAGTTTTATTTAAATTTTCTATCGGATTCTTCATATCATTTCTCCCAAACGAAATTATTTGTTGTAACTATACTCTTTCATATTTATACCACATTACTATTCCGTAAATAATATGCAGTACGCCAAAACCTATTGCCCAAAAATAAAGTCCATAACCTATATACCAGCAATTTATTAAACCAAGGAAGATATTGGCATAACCGAGATACCTCACTTCTCCCAAAGTATATTTAGAAGCATTTACTAACGCCAGTCCGTAAAAAATTAAACAGCCCGGTGCAATCAAGCCATAAATACCAAGTTGTATCATACGAAGTAGAAATATTCCTCCTGCCGCCATTGGTCCAAGAACATTTATCATCACTCTCCTGGAAGCACTTCCCCAAACAGCAATGCCGCTCCTTTTACTGCGTAAATAGGTAAATAAAAAAGCAAGAAAAAAAGCAGCAACAAAGGTGATGGCCGCAATAAAAAATAATTTACTGCCCATAAAAGTTTTTAAATCAAACAAGCCGTACTCCGCATGTTCATAATTGTATATGCCAATTCGGTCGCTTGAGGGGCCACCGCTGGCTGTTATTACATCATTGGCAAACCAAGCACCTGCTAATGCACAAATCCCTGCCGCCACTCCACTCCAGCCACTTAAACTGATAAAACGACTGCTGCGCTCCATCATCTGCTTTATCTCTTTTATGGATTCTATTGGTTGTTGGGGATCATTCATAAAAAGTACTTTGAAATACAAAGTAACTGTGATTGACCCTATTCTCCAAATATTTTCGAAAAACATTATTGTTAAAAAAAATCTAACGCTTACTAATGTGTGACAAGTGACAATACAGGCCGGAAGAATTACATATTTTTGCGCCATGTCCTTACACTACCTGTTTAGAAACACTATTGTACTTTTTCTTTTGGCTCTTATTAGCTTTGGAGCCGCTGCTCAACGAAAAGTGCTGACTGGCTACGTTAAAGATTCCCACACAGATGAACCCGTACCTTTTGCTTCCGTTTATTTTGCCAAATCACAAAGAGGTAAACTCTCTGATTCATCCGGGCATTTTGAATTTGCGTTTAATGAATGGCCGAAGGACAGTTTGATTATAAGCTATGTTGGTTATTCCAATTACAGTCACTTTATAAATTCAAACAAAGACACCATTAACCTGCTTATTAATTTAGACAGGGCTGTTAACAACAGGGAAGTGGTAGTAAAATCAAAATTTAATAAAGGTCTTTTATTGTGGAGCCTTATTGTTAAACACAAACCCGAAAACGATCGTTACCGGTTTAGCAATTTTGGATACCAGCTTTATAACAAACTGGAGCTTGATGTTATTAATATCAATAAAGAGAAGCTAAAAGAAATGAGGTTGCTGCGACCATTTGGATTTATTTTTGATAATGTTGACAGTTTATCGGAAGACAAACCTTTTTTGCCGGTATTTCTAACCGAAACATTATCAGATTATTATTACCAGAAAAATCCTAAACGTTACAGGGAGGTAATTAAAGCCAGCCGCACATCCGGTGTAAATAATGAAAGTGCTAATAAACTTTTAGGTGGGCTGTATCAGAATGTGAATGTATATAATAATTTTATTCCTGTGTTTGACAAACAATTTGTAAGCCCTGCCAGTGATAATGGTGATGGCTATTATGTTTATAAAGTTCCCGATACACAGTTTGTTGCTAAAAGAAAGTTTTATCACTTAACCTTTACTCCAAAGCATGCGGGTGAAAATACTTTTTATGGTGATTGCTGGGTTGATGCCAAAACTTTCGCCATACAAAAAATGAATCTACGCATTCCAAAAGATGCAAATATCAATTTTGTAAGCAGGCTAAGTATGGTACAGGAGTATACTTTAGTGAATGATTCCATCTGGTTTTTATCAAAGGATAAATTTATTGTTGATATTTCCCCGGTTGGTAAATCCCGTCTTTCTTTTACGGGGAGAAAGACCACCACCTATAAAGATGTTATATTAAACTCTCAAAACATTTTAGATTCACTTAAGCTTAACAGGAAACAGGAAGAAGTGATTTTAAAACCAGGAGCTTCTGCTAAGGAAGAAGAATACTGGGAAAGCTCCCGGCATGAAGAATTGAGTAAAAACGAAAAAGCTATTTATAAGATGGTGGATACTTTACAGAAGATGCCCATCTTTAAAAAATATACTAACACCATCAACTTTATTGCCACCGGTTATAAGAATGTGGGTAATTACCAGATTGGTCCCTGGTTTAACTGGGTTTCGTTTGATAGCCTGGAAGGTTACCGGTTACGTTTTGATTTAGGCACCAACAGATTTTTTAATAAAAATCTTTACTTCTCCGGTTACTTAGCCTACGGCATTACTGATAAAAAATTCAAGGGCAAAGTGGAAAGCATGTATATTTTTCACCGTGACCCAAGGGTACGTTTGTACGGCTCCTATATTGATGATTTAGATTTTGGCCAGTTTTATTACGATGAAGTAAGTACGGATAATATTTTTGCTTTGGCAGTAAGAAAGAACGGTGTGCCCAGAAAATTTCTGCGGCTGAGGGAAGAGAAATTAGATTTATTTAAAGAAACAAACTACGGTTTATCTGGCAATATTATTTTAGACAGAAGGGAATATGAACCGCTTATCTACCTGCCGCTTAAAAGCAATTTCCCTGAAGGAAAAGGCGACCCGTTAAATACTTTTGAAGTACAATTCAAACTTCGTTTTGCTTACTTAGAAAAATTCCTGGAAAATACTTTCTTCCGTACCAGTTTGGGAAGCCCTTATCCAATTGCTGAAATAAAATATACCAGGGGTGTTTCCGGTGTGCTGAACAGTAATTATGATTACAGCAAAATTTCAGGAAGTGTTTCTGATAATTTAAAAATTGCTCCTTATGGCAATTTATATTTTAATGCATACGCTGGAAAAACATTTGGCACTTTACCATTTCCATTATTAGATGTTCACCCGGGTAATGAACTGCATTATTATAATAAATATGCTTTTAACCTGATGAACCGCTGGGAATACATCAGCGATAAATATGCGGGTATAAATGTGGAACATAATATTGGTAACGGACTGTTCCGGTTTATTCCTATTACAAGAAAATTAAAGTTCCGCCAGTTTTGGAATGCGAAAGTATTATGGGGTAGTTTAAGTGAAGCCAACAAACAATTAAATTTTACCAATGGCAATTCGTTTAAAACACTGAATGGACAAACGTATATGGAACTGGGAACAGGTGTTGATAATATTCTGAAATTCTTCCGTGTTGATTTAATATGGAGGGTATTGCCAAGACCATTACCTGTAGAGAAAGCTGCAAGGTTTGGTGTGTTTGGAAGTTTTAGGTTGAGTTTTTAATACCAGGCACAGAGTTGTTTAGGCTATGTTCCATAGGAATATATTAATGGTAGCATTTGAATGAGAAAATATTTAGCGTTCCATCTGAACGCATTATTAATATAGCAGCCAGCACAAAACGTTCCTACAGAACGAATATGTATTAACATTATTAAGCTACCTACAACCTGTTCCCCGGAACAGGTTTTTAATTTTCCAAACACCGGTAATAAAACGCTCAACAATGACGGAAGAGCAGGTGTCTGAAAGTTTTTGATGGAGTCTT
>JBLMVP010000237.1:0-8081 GCA_050256755.1 Sphingobacteriales bacterium
TTTAAACAAAACCAGTTTGCCGATTTTACTGTAACTGCCGGAAAATCTCAACAATCATTTGCACTCTCATATGTGTATAACTGGCAAATAGGAAGCAAAAAGAAATGGGAGTTGGGTGTGGGTTTGCGCAATACACTTTATACCGGGGTTAAAAATGAATATATTACCGCAGGCCCGGCAAGACTTACCCGTTCTTTTACCATTCCGTTCGCCGTATTTTTTGCAGGCCAGCGGGAAGAGAATTTTGATACATTAGAAGTACAGCGGCCATTAATCAACTTATTAAACGTAACGGCTAACATCGGGTATAATATTTCTCCTAAATGGTATGCCGGTTTTAATATTGATGTAATTGGTTTTTCATTTGGCCGTAAAAGTTCAGCGGCTTTAGCAAGTAAGGGGATTAACTATACCGAGCCTTCTGCCAAACCAAGTTCATTTAATTTGTTGCTAACTGGTGATTATGATAAAGGTTCACTCAATTCAGAATTTTTTATTCGGTACCGTTTAAATAAACGATGGTCGTTAAAAGGTGTTTACCAGTTTTTGTTTGAAGAATATCAAACCAATAAATTTAAACAGGTGGCAGATGACGGAACAGTAATAAACCGGTTTCGTAATAAAGCCAACAATTTCGGCATCGGCACATCCTATGATTTTAAATAATCCAATGTGAGAAAACTATTTGTTATTGCTGCCGTTATCTTTTTTGCCAGTTGTAAGAAAGAAAATACCACAACAGTTACAACACCGGCAAATAAGACTCCTGTGGCTAACGCAGGGGCAGATAAAGCAATTGTATTGCCGGCAAACAGTGTAACCCTAAGCGGTTTGGGGACTGATGAGGACGGTACTATTGCATCTTATCAGTGGACCTATGTTTCAGGACCAGATCAATATAATATTGTTTCTGCCAGTAATGCTGAAACGGTAATAAACAACCTCACAAAAGGCGGATACCAGTTTCAATTAAAAGTGACAGACGATAAAGGTGCAACCAGTACCGATATGGTAACCGTAACAGTTAGTGAAACGGCAGTAACCTTGCCGCCTGATGCACCTGCAGGGCTAGTTATAGCGAGTGCAAAAATTGTGCATGGCAATTTTGGTGGCGATAAAGCTGATGGCGATGCCGTGGTTTTTGATGATAATGGAAAATGGAATTTATTTCTTTCCAATTTTGTTTCAGCTGGCGGACCTGATTTACATGTTTACCTTGCTACTGATAGTGCTGCCAGTGTGTTTATTGATTTAGGCAAATTAAAATCAACCACTGGCAACCAAACTTATGCTATCAGCGGGAATCCATCTTTAAGCACTTATAAATATGTAATTATCTGGTGTAAGCAATATGGAATTTATTTTGGCGGTGGGGAATTAAAATAATTTTATACAAAACAGGAACAATTTTAGCAGGGATAAAACCACTGAAAAACATTAATCGTATATGAAGACGTTGAGATTACTTTTTACGGCCGTTGCTATCCTTTTAGTACACCTGAGTTTTGCTCAGCATTTTGGACCTGTTCAGGAAGGATCGGATGTAAAATTCAAAATTAAAAACTTTGGAATTACGGTAGGAGGTTCTCTTTCAGGTTTGAAAGGAGTAATATATTTTGACCCTAAAAACCTTTCCTCCGATGAGTTTGATGTTTCTGTTGAGTCAGAAACGATAAACACCGGCATTAGTGCAAGGGATAAACACTTAAGAAAAGATGAATATTTTAATGTGGCAAAATTTCCGCTTATAAGCATAAAATCTACTAAGATTACGGCTGCTAATAAGGAAGGGTGGTTGTATTTTTTTGGTAATCTTACCATGAAAGGAGTTACAAAAGAAATTTCATTTCCTTTCCGGGTAAATGAAAAAGAAGGTGGTTATATTTTTACTGGTGAATTTAAAATAAACCGGAGGGATTATGGAGTGGGAGGCAACAGTATTTCACTGGCAGATAATCTTATAGTTAACCTGAATGTATTTGTCAAAAAATCGTAAATTGTAAATATTATTAACCTAACCGGCATGCAATTACAACAAGCAGTACAAAATGTATTTGTTCAATTAGCTGACACGATTGAGCAACTGAGCACTGAACAATATTCGCAACCCTGTTCATCTCTGAATGATGCTACTATCGGCCAGCATATTCGCCATACCATTGAATTATTTCAATGCCTCGAGAATGGCTACGAAACAGGCGTTGTGAATTATGAAAAGCGTAAAAGAGATGTAACCATTGAAACCAATAAAGGAGTTGCTGCAGGTTTATTTCAGGAATTATATAAAAACCTTGGAAAAGAAAACAAAGAATTGCAACTTGAATCAATGTATGATGATACTTCCGATGAACTGGTAACTGTTACTACTAATTATTATCGTGAAATTATTTATAATCTCGAACACACAATTCACCACATGGCACTTATTCGCATCGGTGTAAAAGAAGTTTCCATGGTTGAGTTACCAGAAGATTTTGGTGTTGCTTCTTCAACAATCCGCTATCGCAAAAATGTGCACAGTAACTTATATACCACATAAGGATAAAATTTTTATTACCTCCAACAGGGATGAAAAACATTCCCGTGCAGATGCAGTTGCCCCAATGGCATATGAATTCAGCACCGGGAAAATTTTCTTTCCAAAAGATGCGCATGCAAATGGTACCTGGATAGCATTGCATGAGAACGGTAATGCTATGGTTTTGCTGAATGGAGGTTTTAAAAAACATGAACCCCATTACCCTTATCGTAAAAGCAGGGGTTTAATTTTTTTAGAAGTGATGGATAGTGAATGGCCTTTGGATAAATACAGGCAAACAGATTTACATAATATTGAACCATTCACATTGGTAATTTATCGTGAAGGTGAATTATATGAGTGCCGGTGGGATGGAGAGCAGAAACATATTGCTGCAAAAGATATTGCTGTTCCGCATATATGGTCGTCAGTTACTTTATACGACGATGAAACCATTACCAGGAGAAAACAGTGGTTTGAAAATTTTATTCAGAAAAATTCTTCTCCGTTGCAGGAAGATATTTTTCATTTCCATCATTTTGGTGGGGAAGGGGATCCTGAAAATGATATCCGAATGAACCGCAATGGATTTTTATATACGGTAAGTATTACAGGTATTGAATTAGATTCAGAAAAAGCGTTTATAAAATATATTGATTTAAAAAATGACCAATCTTACACCAACAGCTTTAACTTTAGCCCAACAGAAGCCTTTTAGCATGAACTGGTGGCAACGCTTTTTACACAGACCTTTTTTTATTAAATTATTGCACTGGGAATACTGGAGTATGGGAACAGTATATGCCATTGTATATCCTGTTTTTGCATGGCTGTGTATACGCAGTGGGTTTAAGTTTTTTATCACTGCATCCAATCCACGAATTGCGAATGGAGGTTTTTTATTAGAAAGTAAAAAAGAAATTTACGACCAGTTACCTGTTCACCTTCACCCCAAAACATTATTATTTGCAGGCGGAACTCCTGCTAACCAGGTTCTTCAAACAATTAAAGAAAAGAATCTTAATTATCCCTTAATGGCCAAACCGGATATTGGTATGCGCGGATTAGCTGCCAAAAAAATTGAAAGTGAAGCCGACATTATTCAATTCATCCGGCATTTCACTATAAATTTTTTGGTTCAGGAATTTGTTCCTTTTGAAAATGAACTGGGAATATTTTATTACCGGTATCCCGGCGAAGCCAAAGGACATATTTCCGGGATTGTGGCTAAAGAATTTTTAACAGTACTGGGCGATGGGCAATCAACTCTATTGCAATTGCTGCAAAAAGATAAACGTTTTGTTCTGCAAATTCCTTCCCTAAAAAAAGAATATGGTGAGGAGATGAATGAAATAGTAAAAGCAGGGGAGAAAAAACTGTTAGTCCCTTATGGCAACCATGCAAGAGGAGCCAAGTTTTTAGATTATACACATTTAATAGATGAAGAACTAACTGCTACTGTTGATGTAATCAGTCAGCAGGTGCCGGATTTTTATTTTGGAAGGCTGGATTTACGTTACAATACCTGGGAAGAATTAAAAAAAGGGATAAATATTTCCATTATTGAACTAAACGGTGCCGGGAGTGAGCCAACACATATTTATGACCCTAAGCATTCGTTGGTCTTTGCCTGGAAAGAAATCGTTCGCCACTGGATTTTATTATGGCGCATCAGTGTAATGAATCATAAAAAGGGTCATGCTTATATGAATTTAGGCGATGGTTTAAAAATGTTCAGGGATAATATTGCCTATACTAAAGTGCTTGAAGAGGTTCATAATAATTTGCTGCATTCTTAGTTACCAGTTTGACCGACTGAAAAGTTGATAAGAAATTTGAAAAGGATTTAATTTTTTAAAGTCTTTTATATCGTATTTCACACAACGGACACCCTTCATCAAACTTGTTCCCTGTCTCTTGCTTCTTGTATTTTATAATTCGTATTTTCGTTTCATGCCCCGTTTACTCCGTGTCTTCTTTGTTGGTATGCTCGTAAGTTTCCTTGGTTCATTACCATTGGGAACTTTAAATGTTGCTGCCATGCAGATATCTGTTACTGATGGTATTTCCCCGGCCTTATGGTTCTCTCTTGGTTCTTTAACAGCAGAGATTGTGTATGTACGTTTATCCTTAGTGGCTATGGATTGGGTTCGAAAACAAAAGAAACTCTTTAAGGCTTTGGAATGGATAACCCTGCTGATTGTAATAGCCCTTGCTGTTTCCAGTTTTATTGCTGCAACTAAACCTTCCGGCGAAGCAAAAAATATTATTCTTTCCAACACTATGCACCGTTACTTCATTGGTTTAATGATGAGTGCAATAAATCCCGTACAAATTCCTTTCTGGTTTGGATGGAGTACTATTTTATTTACTAAGAATATATTAGAGCCAAAACAATCTTTTTATAATATTTATATAATCGGTATAGGTATTGGAACATTTATTGGTAATTGCTTTTTCATTTTTGGCGGACAATTAGTAGCTGATAAATTGAATGCTAACCAGCATGTACTTCACTATGCAATTGGAAGCATTTTCGCTATAACTGCAGTTATTCAAATATGGAGAATGATGCGGAAGAAAGATGTAGTACATCATATTGAACACCCGGAAGAAATGAAGCATCCATTTGAAAAACAAATTCATTAATACATTCTTTAATTTAAAAATATACTATGTCGTTAAATTTATCTTTTATTGATGAGCTGAAAAACGAATCTGTACTCACTCAAAAAATACTTTCGACTGTCCCTATTGATAAAGCATCATGGCGACCACATGAAAAATCAATGACTATCGGAAGGCTGGCAACACATATTGCAGAAATACCGCATTGGATTAAAGAAATAGGTACTGCTGATGAATTTGATTTTGCTTCCCGTCCCTATAACGCAAGAACAGCAGCATCGTCGGAAGAATTGCTGGGCATTTTTCAACAAAATTTGCAGGAGGCTATTGACACATTGGGTAAAATGGCAGAGGATGATTTTAATAAAACATGGACGATAAAAAGAGGAGAAAAGGTACTAATGCAAATACCAAAGAAAGTTGCGATTCGTGGATGGGCATACAGCCACCTCTATCATCACCGCGGACAGTTATCTGTTTACCTGCGTTTGCTTAATGTTCCTGTGCCGGGTATGTATGGCCCAAGTGCAGATGAAAAATAATTTAATCTGCAATAAAAAGCTTGCAGCCGTTTATGGTTGAAGAACGGTGTGCTTCGCAATTATCTCCAGCAATATAAGTCATGCCCTTGGAAAATTGCATAACTCGGCCATCTTCCAGTTGAGTATTCATTTCACCTTCAATGCAGTGTATTACATGACCTTTATTGCACCAGTGGTTTGCTCTGTAATTTGGTGAATACTCAACCAATCTTACTCTTATATTACCGGCATGTATTATTTGCCAATAGGCTTTGCCTGTATCACCATTATGCTCATCTTTTTTGATATCAATCCAGTCAAAATTTGAAATGGAAAGGCTGCTGTTTTCATTTTCTTTGTTTGTAATAGTAAGGTTATAATTATTTCGTATTTTCCCTAATCATTTATTATAAAATATAATTATGAATGCATCCAGCCAGTTAAAACGCTCATTGGGATTATCTTTTGTAGTTGTATTGGTGGTAGGAAATATTATTGGTTCAGGTGTATATAAAAAAGTAGCTCCAATGGCTGCTGAACTGCATTCGCCTGGTTGGGTATTGATATGCTGGGTATTGGGTGGTATTATCAGTTTAATGGGTGCATTAAGTAATGCTGAAGTTGCAGGGCTGCTGGCGGATACAGGTGGTGAATATGTTTATTACAAAAAAATCTACAATAAATTTTTTGCATTTCTCTTTGGATGGTCATTGTTTACAATTATTCAAACAGCTTCCATTTCTTCATTGGCCTATGTGTTTGCTGAATCTTTGAACAGTATAGTAGCCATTCCACCGGTACTGTCAAACTTGAGCCATGTTACTATAGGTGGAGTTTTCTATCCTTTTGCAGATTTAAATGTAAAACTCACAGCTATTGCGCTGATTGTTTTATTGACATGGATTAATAATAAAGGAATAAAAACGGGTGCTGGCTTCAGTACCGCTTTGATGATATTAATTCTTTCGGGTATAGTATTGATCATCATTTTTGGATTTGCGAGTGAACATTCCCATATAAATAAAGTATTTGATTTAAATACAACTAATGGCTCTGCTGTAACTTTCAGTGCCATATTTACTGCCATGCTTGCTGCATTCTGGGCCTACCAGGGCTGGGCTTCCACAGGATATATAGGTGGTGAAATAAAAAATGTTAACCGAAATTTGCCATTAGGTATTGCTATTGGTGTTTTTATTGTAATTGCCGTTTATCTTCTTGTAAACACCGCTTATCTTTCATTGTTACCTGTTCAGAATTTGGAGCAAATTCATGCAGCGGGAAATAAAATTGCTGCGGTTGAATCAGTAAGGGTTTTTGGTGGAAATACAGGCGTACTGTTTATTTCTATCCTTATTTGTATCACAACTTTGGGATGTACCAATGCCACGATACTGGTTAGCTGCCGTCCTTATTATGCTATGGCACAGGAAGGCATGTTTTTTAAACCGGTAGCCAAACTCAATAAAGCACAAGTGCCCGGCAATTCATTATTGGTTCAGTGTATATGGGCGGTCATTTTAGTTTTCTCGGGAACATTTGACCAGCTAACCGATATGATAATTTTTGCCGTGTTTATTTATTATGGCGCCACTACATTGGGAGTTTTCATTCTTCGTAAACGAATGCCTGATGCTCCAAGACCTTATAAAGTTTGGGGTTATCCGGTAGTTCCTGCCATCGTAATATTATTTTGTGCTGCATTATTTTTTAATACTATTTTTTCAAGACCCAGGGAAGCGGCTATAGGTACCGTATTAATGCTTACAGGGATACCTGTTTATTGGTGGTTTACTAAAAAAAGAGATACTTCCGGCGGGGTTGTTTAAGTAAATCCCTCTTTTTAAATGAAAATTCTTTATGAACGGTATTTAGTATGCTTGTTTTTTTACCATTTTTGTCGCTTCCTAAAAAAAATAAAACGTCATGAAAAAATTGGTGTACAGGATCTTAATACAAACAGCATTTATTTTATTGTTTTTTGTATTTAAGTCAGACTCGCAAAATAGTTATAAATATTCCGTTAACCTGAATAAAGTCACTAATGATGAATTAAAGGTAGAGTTGATAGCTCCCAAAATCTCAAAACCCGAAATTATTTTTTACCTGCCTAAAATTGTTCCTGGTACCTATAATATCAGTGATTTTGGGAAATTTATCCATAATGTAAAGGCTTATGATAAACTGGGCAAATTATTACCTGTAATGCAACTGGATACCAATAGCTGGAAGATTAAAAAGGCAAATCAATTGTATAAATTGGTATATGATGTAGAAGACAGCTGGGATTCTAAATTAAAGCATGATGTATATTCAATGGCAGGAACCAATTTTGAAGAAGGGGAAAATTTCTCTATTAATACTTGTGGACTGTTTGGTTATTTCGACGGCATGAAGAAGATTCCTTTCGAATT